>NZ_JAVXIQ010000006.1:0-227264 GCF_036648275.1 Hafnia sp.
GGGTTTATAAGTCAAACATTTTTTCGAGACTCTGATTCGTTTGTGTAAAACACAGACAAAAAGCGCGATTTTAAGGCAAGCTGTTGATTTAATAATCACGAAATCGGCATATAGCGTAGCTAAAATCTAAAAATGGATAAGCAGAAAAAACGGAAAGAAGCAGCCAGAAAAGAGATAAAACGAAAGAAAGTCAAAAAATGAGGGTATAGCGAAGGTAGTTTAGAGTCCGAGTGACCCGTTTAGCGTTAGCGCCCCGCAATAATGCGAGGCGCTACACTAGGATTAGTAAGTCGTCTGTTGAGACTTTTCGGCCTGAATACGTTGGTAAATCTCTTCACGATGGACAGAAACCTCTTTCGGAGCATTTACACCGATGCGAACTTGGTTTCCTTTAACACCTAATACAGTGACCGTTACCTCATCACCAATCATGAGGGTTTCACCCACTCGACGAGTCAAAATTAGCATTCTTTGCTCCTTGAAAGATTAATTAGAGTCGGGTCTCTCAGCTTCCCCGCCATTATCCGTCATCTATTGTACCTATAACAAGTTCATAATGTGTAAGCAGATTAGGCTGGTCCACACTGTATGTACAAGTTTAGTCCAAAAGGTATACACCGTAGTAATTTTTATAACAAGTACGTTGACTAAAAAACAAAAAACGCCATACCTGACAATAAGATATGGCGTTTGTTTTTTGAACTATCTTAAATTACAGCTTATCGGCAACCCAAGCTTCAACGCCTGCAAGCGCCTGAGGTAATGCAGCAGCATCGCTACCGCCCGCCATCGCCATGTCAGGGCGTCCACCGCCTTTACCTCCAACCTGCTGAGCGACCATACCAATCAGTTCGCCCGCTTTCACTTTGGCAGTGAGGTCTTTGGTTACACCAGCGACTAAGCTGACTTTACCTTCAGCGGTAGTTGCCAGAACCACAACGCCAGAACCAAGCTGATTCTTCAGCTCATCAACCATCGTGCGCAGCATTTTGGCTTCGACGTTATCCAGATGACTTACCAGAAGCTTAACGCCTTTCACATCAACGGCTTTGCTGGAAAGTGATGCACTCTCCTGAGCAGCCTGCTGATCTTTAAGCTGTTGCAGCTCTTTCTCCAACTGGCGAGTTTTATCCATAACGGCACGGATTTTATCCGCAACGCTATGAGCATCACTCTTCACTAACGATGCAGCTTCACGTAAAGCGTCAGCGTCCTGATGCATAACCGCAATCGCACCTTCGCCTGTTACGGCTTCGATACGACGTACGCCAGCCGCGGTGCCCGCTTCAGAAGTGATACGGAACAAACCGATATCCCCAGTCTGACGCGCATGCGTACCGCCACACAGCTCGGTGGAGAAATCACCCATGCTTAATACACGAACGCTTTCATCGTATTTCTCACCAAACAATGCCATCGCGCCTTTCGCTTTTGCTTCATCGAGATCCATAATATTGGTCTCGATTGGCAGATTGCGGCGAACCTGAGCGTTGACGATATCTTCAACCTGACGAATCTGTTCAGGTTTCATAGCTTCAAAATGAGAGAAATCGAAACGTAGGTTACGATCGCTCACCAATGAGCCTTTCTGGGAAACATGATCGCCCAGCACCTGACGCAAAGCAGCATGCAGTAAGTGCGTTGCAGAGTGGTTCAAACGAATACGGCTACGACGAGCTTTATCAATCGTCGCCTCAACGCTGTCACCCACCTTCAATGAACCCTGTGCAACTTTCCCCTGATGTCCAATCGCTTGGCCATACTTCTGAGTATCGGTTACAACAAAGCTCACGCCTTGCGCTGTCAGTTCGCCTTTATCGCCAACCTGACCGCCGGATTCAGCATAGAATGGGGTTTCGTTTAGAATAACCACACCTTCTTCGCCGGCGTTCAGAACGTCAACCGCCTGACCGTCACGGAACAATGCCGTCACGCTTGAACGCTGCTGGTTATGATCATAACCAGAGAACTTGGAAGCGCCATCAACACGGATCATGCTGTTATAGTCTGCACCGAAGCCGCTAGATTCACGCGCACGACGACGCTGCTCTTCCATTGCACGTTCAAAACCAATCTCGTCAACTTTCAAATTACGCTCACGGCAAACGTCAGCGGTCAGATCCAGTGGGAAACCGTAGGTATCGTACAGACGGAAAGCCGTATCACCATCCAGCGTATCGCCGGTCAGTTTTGATAGCTCATCATCCAACAACGCCAAACCGCGTTCTAGCGTGCGAGCAAACTGCTCTTCTTCAGTTTTCAGAACCTGTTCAACCATCGACTGTTGGCGTTTCAGCTCATCAGCGGCGGAGCCCATCACATCAATCAGTGGGGCAACCAGCTTATAGAAGAAGGTCTCTTTTGCACCCACCATATTTCCGTGGCGCACAGCACGACGGATAATACGACGCAGAACATAGCCACGGCCTTCGTTAGAAGGCAGTACGCCGTCAGAAACCAAGAACGCACAAGAACGAATGTGGTCGGCAATAACACGCAGTGACTTGCTAGACAGATCGGTTGCACCGGTCACTTTTGCCGTTTCGGCAATCAGTGTGCGGAACAGGTCGATGTCATAGTTGGAATTAACGTGTTGCAGAACGGCCGCAATACGCTCCAATCCCATACCGGTATCAACAGATGGTTTTGGCAACGGCAGCATGGTGCCATCAGACTGACGGTTGAACTGCATGAAGACGATGTTCCAGATCTCAATATAGCGATCGCCATCTTCTTCAGCGCTTCCCGGAGGGCCACCCCAGATGTGGTCACCGTGATCGTAGAAAATCTCGGTACATGGACCACAAGGACCGGTATCCCCCATTTGCCAGAAGTTATCTGAGGCAAAAGGAGCACCCTTGTTGTCGCCAATGCGAATAATACGTTCGCGTGGCACGCCAACTTCGTCAGCCCAAATATTGAAGGCTTCATCGTCAGTTTCGTACACGGTCACCCACAGTTTTTCTTTTGGCAGGTTGAACCAGTTTTCACCGGTCAACAGCTCCCATGCAAACTGGATAGCGTCATGCTTGAAATAGTCACCGAAGCTGAAGTTACCCAGCATTTCGAAAAATGTATGGTGACGTGCGGTATAACCGACGTTTTCTAAATCGTTATGTTTACCACCTGCACGCACACAACGTTGAGACGTTGTTGCACGGCTGTAGTTGCGTTTATCGATGCCGAGGAAAACATCCTTGAATTGGTTCATACCCGCATTGGTGAATAACAACGTAGGGTCGTTATTCGGAACCAGAGAACTACTCTCTACGATCTGGTGTCCTTTGCTATGGTAGAAATCGAGAAACGCTTGACGGATCTCAGCGGTACTCTTGCTCATAATTGTCCCGGAGTCAGGCTAAAAGAACTGTAGTGAACAGACCCTCTCGCAATTGACTGCAAGTCGGTCGCACACAAACATAAAGTGGGAATAAGATAAATTTTCTTCACTGCGAAGTAAAATCCCGCGTGCATTCAATCCGACAAATTGGAGAAAACAGCGTAAATTTCTTCCTGAAAGAAGCCTCGGTACAATAAAAATCGCTGCACCTTCGCTTTTTCTTTCCATTCTTGGGGGAGAGTTTGACCAAACTTACGATGCGCAGTTTGTTTTGCTAATGCACTCCAATCAATATCTGACGACGCAAAAGCGTCATGGATCAGATCGCGAGCAATGCCTTTCATACCTAATTCTTGCTGAATTCGCTGTACGCCATAGCCCTTTTGGCTGCGCATCACGAGATATCGCTCAGCAAACCGACGATCGTCTAGCCATTTATGCTCATGGCAATAAGCGATGGCTTGTTCAACGTCCTCTTCAGAAACGTCTTGCGCCGCAAGTTTGCGGCGCAATTCAGTTTCGCTGTGATCGCGTTGAGCAAGTAACCGCATCGCCCGATTCAGTGTTTCAGTCACTCAGTCGTTCCTCGAGGCGGTACTCTATACCCGCATTGCGGGTATATTCTCCAGCACGGCGCGTGATTACGCGTCGTCTTCCAACAGCTCTTCATCAGCTGAAGGCTTATGGTTTGCGTTCTCTGCGGCTGCGTGACTCAACAACATTTCACGCAGTTTGGTATCTAGCTCAGCACGAATAGCAGGGTTTTCCTGCAAGTATTTCATGGAGTTTGATTTACCCTGCCCAATCTTGTCGCCGTTATAGGCATACCAAGCACCGGATTTATCAACCAGCTTATGCTTAACACCCAGATCGATCAGTTCGCTTTCTTTAGAAATACCCGCGCCATAAAGGATCTGGAATTCAGCCTGACGGAATGGAGGTGCAACTTTGTTTTTAACCACTTTCACGCGTGTTTCGTTACCAACAACTTCATCGCCATCTTTAATCGCGCCGATACGGCGGATATCTAAACGAACAGAAGAGTAGAACTTCAGCGCATTACCACCAGTGGTGGTTTCTGGGTTACCAAACATGACGCCGATTTTCATACGGATCTGGTTGATAAAGATAACCAAGCAGTTCGCGTTCTTGATATTAGCGGTCAGTTTACGCAGCGCCTGAGACATCAAACGCGCTTGCAAGCCGACGTGGGAATCGCCCATCTCGCCTTCAATTTCTGCTTTAGGCGTCAGTGCAGCAACGGAGTCCACAACGATAACGTCAACCGCACCTGAACGCACCAGAGCATCACAAATTTCTAATGCCTGTTCGCCGGTATCTGGCTGAGAGATCAGCAAATCATCAACCTGCACACCTAACTTACCGGCGTAGATTGGGTCCAGCGCATGCTCAGCATCGATGAACGCACAAGTTTTGCCCGCAGCCTGTGCACTAGCAATAACCGAGAGCGTCAGCGTGGTTTTACCGGAAGATTCTGGCCCGAAGATTTCAACCACACGGCCCATCGGCAAACCGCCAATGCCCAGAGCAACGTCCAGACTCAGAGAACCTGTAGATACAGAATCAATATCCAACGTCTGGGTATCACCAAGACGCATAATGGAACCTTTACCGAACTGCTTTTCAATCTGGCCTAACGCAGCGGCTAGAGCCCTTTGTTTGTTCTCGTCCATCTGTTACTCCATGCATAGCGAACCTGAAATTGGTGTTGATTATACTGTATAGTCATACAGTATCAAGTATGTTCAGAGAAATTTTTCAATTAGAACACACAGAGCAAATTCTGCCGCCAGTTGGCGTACCTGAAGACGCCCACCGGGGAAATATTGGCGAATAGAATATGTACGTCCGTCTTTAGCCGCAAAACCAAACCACACGGTACCAGCAGGTTTTGCTGCCGAACCGCCGTCTGGCCCCGCAATGCCGCTAACTGAAACCGCAAAATCTGCACTTGCAGCTCTGAGTGCGCCCTGTGCCATTTCATTCACAACGGCTTCACTGACGGCGCCATATAATCGCAACGATTCTAGAGTAACCCCCAGCATTTCATGCTTGGCCTGATTACTGTATGTCACATAACCACGCTCAAAATAAGCGGAGCTCCCACTGATATCAGTAATCACCTTGGCGATTAATCCCCCCGTGCAAGACTCCGCACAGGTTAACGTGGCGCCTTTTTCCTTTAGGCGTGCTCCCAACGTCGCGCTCAATTCAAGTAACACATCATCCGTCATGTATTCTTCCTATGTACGGTGAGAATCGGCTTTTGATGTTAGCACTTTCTTTTAGATGATGTGCTCTGATATGTCGCCGTCGAAAATCAGAAATGCGAAATGGATTCCAAGATAATAAAAAATGCTCATCACAATGATCAACGTTGGGCTGCAACGTTGTGGTGGTGCTGGTAGATCTCTTGGCGAGATTTAGAAAAATAGGCGTTTATTAGATAAATCGAGGGAGAGAGGATGACGACTGCATCTATATAGCAACGCCTCCCTATTGCAGGGAGGCGATAAGATGAAAGCTAGTTATTCTGGAACACGCTGCCTTGGCGAGCAGCCTGACCAACGGCTTCACCTAGCTGCCACACCGCCATCGCATAGTGGGTACTATGGTTGTAGCGGGTAATCGTGTAGAAATTCGGCAGACCGTACCAATATTGGTAGCCAGTGCCCATATCAAGACGCAACAGGCTCGCCTGTTGGTATCCATCTAGCGAACTTTGAGGGCTTAGACCAGCTTCTGCCAGTGCAGTAATGGAGTAGTTAGTTTTAAAGCCATTTTCAAGCGTTGGCGCTTGCCCATTGGCCGGTACCGCCACTTTTTTACCTGATTGCCAACCGTGCGCCTTAAAGTAATTAGCCACGCTGCCGATGGCATCTTCAGGGTCCCACAAGTTGATATGACCGTCGCCGTTGAAATCAACCGCATAGCTCTTAAATGAGGACGGCATAAATTGACCATACCCCATCGCCCCTGCAAATGACCCCTTCAGGTTCAACGGATCGTCGCCCTCTTCACGCGCCATTAATAAAAAGGTTTCTAACTCACCAGAGAAATATTCAGCACGGCGCGGATAGGCGAACGACAGCGTTGCCAAGGCGTCAATAATGCGGGTTTTCCCCATGACGCGTCCCCAGCGGGTTTCAACGCCAATAATGCCCACTATAATTTCTGGTGGCACACCGTACACCTGCTGAGCACGCTGCAAGGCATTCTGATATTGATTCCAGAACACAACCCCATTTTGTACGTTATCAGGAGTAATAAACTTGCCGCGATAGCGCAGCCAAGCACCGTTAGGCCCCGCAGGCGGGCGCGTGGTTGGCGCTTGTCTATCCATCAATTTAAGCACGTAGTCCAAACGTTTGGTCTGCGCCAACACATCGTGCAACTGCTGACGATCAAAACCATGCTCGCTGACCATTTTGTCTACAAAACGGTTCATCGCAGGATCGTAGGCAAAATCCCCCATCTGCACTTGGCCCGAGTGGGAAGGATCCAGTAAAAAACCGCCCTTGGCCGTTTGTGGCGTAGTTTCAGTCACGTCGTTAGAGTGTTTTGGCTTGCTGCTACAAGCAGATAGCAAGACAACAATAGGCAGGAGCGCAGCTAGATAACGCATCGAATATCCATCGCAATGCAAGAAAAAGTGACCGATATGTTAGCGCGTTGTCTAGGGGGTGAAAACTGGAATCTCATCCAGCGATGCTAAACAGACGTAAAACAGAGACCACCATAATTAATGTTTTTTATACCCTCTCACGCCTGAACATAAGACCTCATAAAATATAATTAACATTGAGAAAAATCTTATTTTTCAAAACAGTACAGAACAATAAACTGATTTAACGCTTATTTACGAAATGCTATACCATTAAATCCTTCAGTTATATATTATTTCCATTGATAATAGATATAAGCTATAAATGACCTACGCTCATCCATGGAACGGAGGACTTATAGCCACTATGAAAACATCTAATTATTTACTTAACGGTTGGCTACGCCAGTAAAATCAATTTATTCATAAGAATATAGCCAATTTCCTGCTGTGCTCATGCGCGGTACGATTTTTTACACACTAATTACCACCACTATGAAGCTGTTCACTGGCAATCGGGGGATGCCATTAGTCGGTGTTAACGAGGTGAATATGTTAGATGACATAAGTTATAAAATTAATGACCTAATTTTATTTACGCCAGCCACCAGCGCTTTATCTTTTGTGAAACAACCGGATATTGAGCCCATTCTTATATCCAATATCACTAAGCGATTATTATTACTGCTACTTACTCACCAAGGTGAAGTCGTTAGTAGAAATCTACTATTTCAGAAGGTATGGGATAATTATGGTTTAATATCCAGTGATAGTAATTTAAATCAATGTGTTAGCAAGTTACGTCGTTTAATCAAAAGCATGGGGCTAGATGAAGAGTTCATCACAACCGCGCCTAAAATGGGTTTTATGCTGCGTAGCGAAATACAAATTGAAGCAGAGAAGTATGAGCAAGATGAAAATAATTCTCAGCAAGAACCGCCAATTACTGAGAGAACGCATAGTCCTCCAGTTCAACCAATAGAAACGTTCAGTGAACAAAAAAAAATCAGCGGCAGGCGCAAAAAATGGCTGTTATTGGTAAGCATTGCGCTAGTCGTTGTAATTCTTATTGCGACGTTATCCATTTACTATCTATCCATAAGTAAAGAAATTTACATTGGTAAAGTCGGTGAGTGTAAAACGTTTATTGCGGATAACTCCCTCTATAGCCCTATCACAGAGGATGCTCGCAATAACATACTGGAATTCCTAAAGGCAAAAGATGTTAGTTGCAAACCTGACGACTATATTTTGGTCAATCGAAGCAATAGGGTAAGCAGCTATATTTCTGACATATCGAGAATCTTTGTTGTTAAATGCAAAATTTTGCGTGAAAACAAAATAGAAATATGTGAAAGCATCACTAATGAAAGAACACTTTAGCTAAATTAAGTTATCTTTAACTTTTCCAATGCCCGTAATTACTTCGGGCATTTTTATTCCTGCGACCGTCACCACTTAAAAAGCTAAATTCACATTAAAAGGCTTATCACATCAAGTTCCCGTCAATTAACCCCCACAACAAAACAAAACTTAAAACTTAATAAAGATTAATAAAAATAAATAACAAGAATAAAAAACTGTAATAACGCATATTGACAGTTTAAAATTCCAATTAATTTTTATTGAGTTAGGATGAAGGCATAGAACTAAGGGTTATTGATGATTCTACTTACATGGATGTTTTCTCTGGTTAGAGGCATTCCTGAATGGAAGAAGAAGGGAGAATAATTATGAAGCAAGTACGCCCGTTAAAAATATCAATGCTTGCTAGCTGTATTTCAGCTGCGCTGATTGCTTTTTCTATTCCAGCCTATTCGCTGCCGGTCTCATCGTTACCAGACGACATTCGGGCAAAAATCCCCAACGCAGCAAACACAGAATATAATGCCGTCGCCGGCAGTCCTAACTACGTCTATGTCTGGGCTAATGAACCCGTGAGAGTCTATGGCGATGACGTGACGCTAAATGGCCCCGGAGGCGAAGCCTTCAAACACACGGTCATGATCAACAATAATACTCAGACAGGTGCCAGCATCGGGGTTATTTTTGGCGATAATTTCACGGCAACTTCTGATGGTACCGACTACGACACCATCCGTACTCACGGTAATGCGAGCACGCCAGATAACCCTATGTTCGTCATTATTGGCGATAACGCCAAAATATATGCCAAAGGGTCGTCCGGCGACGCTATTAACACTGGCTATACATCCTATAGTTTTACAAACGGCACTGGCGGGCTTGGTTCAGCTAATGTTTATGTGGGCAAAAATGCGCATATTGAAACATGGGGTCGATCTGGGCACGGAATATCCGTATCAGCCTTTAGAGACGGAACGCTTGCCGCAAACAACGTGACCGTTGGCGATGGTGCAACAATCATCAGCCATGGCGATAGTTCCAACGCTATCCGTACCGCTCAATCAGGCTCCAGCATTAAAATCGGCAATGATGCTCAACTTAGCACCTACGGCAGCAGCGCTTACTCTGCTTATGCGACGTCATCCAGCCAAATAGAATTAGGTAAAAATGCCCTACTCAGTACCGAAGGAACCTCGGCTCACGCACTTTATGCTACCAGCTCAGCAAAAATTCTGGTTGATGGCGGCATGACCATTACCACTATAGGGAGTAAAGCATCTGGCATTTATAGTTTTAATAAGGGCGAAGTGACAGGTGGCAGCAATAATACAATTACAACAAGCAATACTGATGCCTACGGTATTTACAGCTATTACGATGGCAACGTAGCGTTAGGCCAGACCAATATTATAACCTCAGGCAATGCGGCCTATGGTATCTATGCGTATTCAGGTAAAGCCGCGGTAGGAGGTGCGTCGTCTATCATTACAAACGGTGATGGCGCACACGGTGTATATGCACGTTTATACAACGCTCGATATACATCACCAGAGGTGACGCTGGGCGATGGCTCGTCTATTCAGGTGAATAGCGCCAATGCAACTCACGGAATTTACAGCACGACAGCTGGCCTCGTCACTTTAGAGGGCGGGCTCAATGTGGCCACCGCAGGTCGTCAAACAGACGGTAGCTACGCACTCTATGCAGCTGGAGGCACCATCGATGGCTCCACCGGCGGTCAATATAATATTGACGGTGACATCAACGCAGAAGGCACAGGTAGCCTTATCGATTTGAACCTAACCGACGGTTCAGTTTGGAACGGTGCAGCCTATCAAAGCAGCCTGGGCGAAAGCCGGGTAGCGCTGACCAATGCCTCATGGAATATGGACGGCGACTCCTCGGTGAGTGCGCTCACGCTAAATACAGGCAGCCAAATCAACTTTGCCCACAGCGATACAGATCCAACATTCAAAACCTTAACCGTCACGGGCAACTACCACGGCGATGGCGGCCTATTGGTTATGAATACCCAGTTGGGCGATGATAACTCCCCGACCGACAAACTCGTTGTTACTGGTGATACCACTGGCTCCACTTATGTTGCAGTGAATAACGCGGGCGGCATAGGTGCACTGACCACCAACGGGATAAAACTCATTGAAGTTCAAGGTGATTCTAGCGGCCAATTCGTTCAGCAAGGACGTATTGTCGCAGGCCTGTATGACTATTATTTGCAGCGTGGTGATTCATCTTACATGCCGCCAACTGCTTATGATCCAGCGCAGTCAGCGCTAAATGACTGGTATTTGATTTCTAAACTTCCGCCTGTTGAACCGCCTGAAGAGCCCGAGCCTCCGGTCGTTGAACCGCCTGAAGAGCCCGAGCCTCCAGTCGTTGAACCGCCTGAAGAGCCCGAGCCTCCGGTCGTTGAACCACCTGAAGAGCCCGAGCCTCCGGTTGTTGAACCACCAGAAGAGCCCGAGCCTCCGGTCGTTGAGCCACCAGAAGAGCCCGAGCCTCCGGTCGTTGAGCCACCAGAAGAGCCCGAGCCTCCAGTTGTTGAACCGCCTGAAGAGCCTGAGCCTCCGGTCGTTGAACCACCTGAAGAGCCTGAGCCTCCGGTCGTTGAACCACCTGAAGAGCCCGAGCCTCCAGTTGTTGACCCTAAAGAACCTGAACCACCGGTAGTACCCAACAAGCCGAAAGATCTGGTCGTACGCCCTGAAGCAGGTAGCTACATTGCTAACCATGCAGCAGGAAATACTTTATTCACGACCCGATTGCACGATCGCTTAGGGGAAACCCAATATACCGACGTATTAACCGGTGAAGAAAAAGTGACCAGTATGTGGCTACGCCAGATCGGTGGGCGTAATAACTTTAAAGACAGCAGTGGGCAATTGAAAACCAGCACCAACCGCTACGTTATGCAATTAGGCGGTGATATCGCGCAGTGGAGTACGGATGGTTTGGATCGTTGGCACCTTGGCCTGATGGCTGGTTACGCCAATGCGAAAAGCCACACCCACTCAAATAAATCGCGTCATGACTCACGTTCAAGCATTGATGGCTATTCTGTCGGCGCTTACGGTACTTGGTATAACAACGATGCAGATAAGACAGGACTCTATGTTGATAGCTGGCTGTTGTATAACTGGTTTAAAAACTCGGTAAACGGTGATGATTTACCGTCCGAATCCTATGACTCTAACGGTTTCACCGGATCTGTGGAAAGTGGATATACCTTTAAAGTGCGTGAAAGCGAACGCCGCAAAGTGTTTATTCAGCCTAAAGCACAGCTAACGTGGATGGGGGTCAAGGCGGATCGTCACATTGAAAGAAACGGCACCCGAGTAGACAGCACGGGCAACAACAATCTGCAAACCCGACTTGGTGTTCGGGCCTATATGCAGGGTAATGCAACGCAGGATGACAACAAAGATCGTACCTTCGAACCCTTCGCTGAGGTTAACTGGATCCATAATACCCAGCGATTCGGCGTAGAGATGAATAATGTCAAACTGTCCCAAGACGGTGCACGCAACATTGGTGAGGTCAAAGTCGGTATTGAAGGGCAATTCAGTCAACGCACCAGCGGCTGGATAAATATAGCCCAGCAAATCGGCGATGCCGGTTATAACGATACGTCTGGGATGTTAGGGATTAAATATAGCTTCTAAGCTTTGTTTCTAAGTCCTTTGTTAAATACACAGCCCACCTTTATGGTGGGCTTTTTTTATCTGTAAACCCGCATACATATTGCATATCAAACTTGCGAAGCACTTCCAGATATTAACTATGTCAGTTTGCAGATCCCTACGTTAGTATAGTGCCCTAAAAAATCGTTCCGGATGACCGCTTCTCCAAACGATTTCGTGATGCTTAAACAGAATCTAAAAAATCACGACAATCTCAAAATTCAATATATTAGATATAGAAATTCTATGAGCGACATGACAAACCTAGACTCCCACACCCCAATGATGCAGCAGTACTTAAAACTGAAAGCACAGCATCCTGATATCCTGCTGTTCTATCGTATGGGTGACTTCTACGAGCTATTTTATGATGATGCCAAACGTGCCTCTCAGCTCATGGATATTTCGCTAACCAAGCGCGGAGCCTCTGCCGGAGAGCCGATTCCCATGGCCGGCATTCCGCATCATGCCGTTGAAAACTATCTCGCAAAGCTGGTACAGCTCGGTGAATCCGTCGCTATTTGTGAACAAATTGGCGATCCGGCAACCACCAAAGGGCCTGTCGAACGCAAAGTGGTTCGTATCGTCACGCCGGGTACCATCAGCGATGAAGCGCTGCTTAAAGAACGTCAGGATAACCTACTAGCCGCAATCTGGCAGGACGCGCGCGGCTTTGGCTTTGCGACTCTCGATATTAGCTCTGGCCGTTTTCGCGTTGCCGAACCAGCCGATCTCGAAACCATGGCCGCAGAACTCCAGCGTACTAATCCGGCAGAGCTGCTTTATCCCGAAGATTTCGGCTCTATGCCGTTGATTGAAAACCGCAGAGGGCTGCGCCGTCGTCCGCTTTGGGAGTTTGAGTTAGACACCGCTCGGCAACAGCTAAACCTCCAGTTTGGCACCCGCGATCTCAATGGCTTCGGCGTGGAGCAATCAACACAGGCGCTGCGTGCGGCTGGCTGTTTGCTGCAATATGTGAAAGATACGCAACGAACCACGCTGCCTCACATTCGTGGTATTACCATCGAGCGCCAGCAAGACGGCATTATTATGGATGCCGCTACCCGCCGAAATTTAGAACTCACACAGAACCTATCGGGTGGCGTTGAAAATACGCTGGCCGCTATTTTGGATTGTACCGTTACGCCAATGGGCAGCCGTATGCTCAAACGCTGGGTGCATATGCCGAGCCGCGATCACAAAGCGCTCAATAATCGTCAACAGGCTATCGAAGCCCTTCAGCCTCTGGTTGAAGATCTTCAACCGCTACTGCGTCAGGTCGGCGATCTTGAGCGAATTCTTGCCCGTTTAGCTCTACGTACCGCTCGTCCACGTGATCTTGCGCGCATGCGCTATGCGTTCCAGCAACTACCTGAAATTCAGGCGCTCATCGGCGACCATGCAACGCCTCACATTGCGACGCTGGCGAAAAATGCCGGTCAGTTTGATGAGCTGAAAGAATTGCTGGAAAGAGCGGTCGTAGAAACGCCTCCTGTTCTAGTTCGCGATGGCGGGGTCATTGCGCCAGGCTACAATGACGAGTTAGACGAATGGCGCGCGCTGGCCGATGGCGCTACCGACTATCTCGATCGTTTAGAAATTCGTGAACGCGAGAAGCTCGGTTTAGACACCTTGAAAGTCGGTTTCAACGGCGTGCATGGCTATTACATTCAGGTCAGCCGTGGCCAAAGCCATTTAGTGCCGATTCACTATGTACGTCGCCAGACCTTAAAAAATGCAGAACGCTATATCATTCCTGAATTAAAAGAGTATGAAGACAAAGTTCTGACATCAAAAGGCAAAGCATTGGCGCTAGAAAAGCGTCTCTATGAAGAACTTTTCGACATGCTGTTGCCTCATCTGGCCGATCTACAGCAAAGTGCCACCGCACTTGCCGAACTGGATGTGTTGAGCAATTTGGCCGAACGCGCTGAAACGCTAAACTATGTCCGTCCAGAGCTCAGCGATAAGCCCGGTATTAAAATCGTTGGCGGACGCCATCCCGTTGTTGAGCAAGTACTCAAAGAACCTTTCATTGCTAACCCGCTGTCACTTTCCCCACAACGCCGCATGTTAGTGATCACCGGCCCGAATATGGGCGGTAAAAGCACCTATATGCGTCAAGCCGCGCTCATTGTGCTTATGGCGCACATTGGTAGCTTTGTGCCTGCTGAGAAAGCCGTGATTGGGCCTGTCGACCGCATATTTACCCGCGTGGGCGCAGCCGATGATTTGGCATCGGGCCGTTCAACTTTCATGGTTGAGATGACCGAAACCGCCAATATCTTGCATAACGCCACGGAAAACAGTTTGGTACTGATGGATGAGATTGGTCGCGGGACATCAACCTATGACGGCTTATCGCTGGCGTGGGCCTGTGCCGAGAATCTGGCCAGCCGCATCAAAGCCATGACGTTATTCGCCACGCATTACTTCGAATTAACCACGCTGCCAGAAAAACTGGAAGGCGTGTACAACGTCCATCTCGATGCACTTGAGCATGGCGATACCATTGCCTTTATGCACAGCGTGCAAGATGGCGCGGCCAGCAAAAGCTATGGCCTTGCCGTTGCCGCACTGGCGGGCGTTCCTCGTGATGTCATTAAGCGTGCAAGACAAAAACTCAAAGAGCTGGAAACCTTGTCGGCGCAAACCGGCAATAGCCAAATTGACGGATCACAGCTTCAGCTTCTGGCTGAACCTGAAGCCTCTCCTGCCGTAGAGGCTCTGGAAACGCTCGATCCCGATACACTCACGCCGCGTCAGGCATTGGATTGGCTCTATCGCCTAAAAGGCATGGTTTAAACTCTAAACTTGAAGCATAAAAAAAGGTGAAGCCGCAAAGCTTCACCTTTTTATTTTATGCATTATCGAAAGTCTTATTCGCGGAATAGAGCCTCAATGCTCAATCCCTGTCCTTGCAGGATTTCACGTAGACGGCGCAAGCCTTCAACTTGGATTTGACGCACACGCTCACGGGTTAAACCGATTTCGCGCCCCACATCTTCCAAGGTAGCAGCTTCATAACCCAGCAGACCAAAACGACGCGCCAAAACTTCACGTTGTTTCGCGTTAAGCTCAAACAGCCACTTAACAATACTCTGCTTCATGTCATCGCTTTGCGTGGTATCTTCCGGGCCACTTTCATTCTCATCGGTGAGAATATCCAGTAAGGCCTTCTCTGAATCGCCCCCCAGCGGAGTATCCACTGAAGTAATACGCTCGTTTAAGCGCAGCATACGGCTAACATCAGTGACCGGACGATCTAACTGCTCAGCAATCTCTTCCGCGCTCGGTTCATGATCCAGTTTGTGTGAAAGCTCACGTGCGGTTCGCAAATAAACGTTCAACTCTTTGACAATATGAATCGGCAAACGGATCGTACGCGTCTGATTCATGATAGCCCGCTCAATCGTTTGGCGGATCCACCATGTTGCATAGGTAGAGAAACGGAAGCCACGTTCTGGATCGAACTTCTCGACGGCACGGATTAAACCTAAATTGCCTTCTTCGATCAGATCTAACAGCGCAAGGCCGCGATTGCTATAGCGACGGGCGATTTTAACCACCAGACGCAGGTTACTTTCGATCATTCTACGACGAGACGCTTCGTCTCCGCGTAACGCTCGTCGTGCAAAAAAGACTTCTTCTTCTGCGGTTAGCAGCGGAGAGTAACCGATTTCGCCCAAGTAAAGCTGAGTAGCATCAAGTACACGTTGTGAAACGGCTTGTGCCATCAGTTCATCGGATGAATCAACCTCGGTGGGTTCTTCAACGAGCACCTTCTCGTCAAACGCTTCTTCCCCGTTCTCATCGAAGTCTACTTCTTCATTTAACTCGTTAACTTTCAGCGTATTCTGGCTCATAGCTGTACCCTACCCGTGATATTGCGGGCAGAATACAGCGATTCTGCCCCGACTATCGCTGCGGCAAGTAGCGCAGCGGGTTTACGGATTTCCCCTTGTAACGAATTTCAAAGTGCAATCTTACTGAGCTGGTTCCGGTGCTCCCCATGGTTGCAATTTTTTGACCCGCCTTAACCTCTTGTTGTTCCCGGACCAGC
Source organism: Hafnia sp. (assembly GCF_036648275.1). NCBI lineage: Bacteria > Pseudomonadati > Pseudomonadota > Gammaproteobacteria > Enterobacterales > Hafniaceae > Hafnia > Hafnia sp. The sequence continues at coordinate 16,095 of NZ_JAVXIQ010000006.1, forward strand.
ATCGTGTCGTTATGGGCATAGGCGCTCAGGTAGTCATCATTATGTTTAATGATGATCAGATTTCCGTAACCACGCAGCGCGTTGCCGGCGTATACCACACGACCATCAGCCGTGGCGACCACCGACTGGCCGCGTGAACCCGCAATATCAACGCCTTTATTTCCACCTTCGGCAGAAGAGAAGTTATCGATAATTTTACCGTCAGTAGGCCAACGCCAGGTTCCAACTGGAGCACTGCTGCTTACACTACTGGCTGACGAGTTCGGAACGGTTGCTGCGGCAGTCGTCGTTGCCGTCGCTGTCGATGCAGGCAACATTTTGCCAACATTCTGTTTACCCGAATTATCAGAATACGCTGTGGTTGATTGAGAATCAACACCTGTGCTCTTAATTTGACCACTTGATGGTTGCGTAGGGACTCCGCTGGTTCCATCATTAGCAGCAAGCATTCCACCGCTGTTGCTGTTGGCGTCTAATTTGATTGTTTGGCCAACATTGAGGCTGTACGGCGCAGGAATGTTGTTTTTCTCTGCAAGATCGCGGAAGTCATTTCCTGAGATCCAAGCGATATAAAAAAGTGTATCGCCGCGTTTTACGGTATAAGTGCCGCCGTTATAGCTTCCCTTCGGAATATTCTGATAGCTACGATTGTATACAATGCGTCCGCCGTCACCGGACTGGGCCATGCTGGTATTTCCACCATTTGACAGCATACGGCCATTGCCGCCGCCATTAACCGAACTTATCGGTGCAGAACTATTATCTGACGAACAACCAGCCAACCATAAAGTAATCAAAGTACACGCCGCTACTCGGCGCCACTTCATCATCGGGCTTCCCATGCTCATGCTTCCCCCATGACAGCAAAATCAGCGATATCCAACATATTCAGTCTCTTATCCGTCTGAATTACCGATAGCCGCAGCCTCAAGTAACCAGAACTTTACGCGCTCTGAACCCGCTAGCCCAACCATTGGGTTAGCGAAGAAATACAAAACAAGACAAAAAATCAGGCGAGGTCACGATCAAAAGCCTCACCTGCTGCATTTAGTTTCCAATCATATACGGCAATAAGTAATGAATTGGACACTAAAAACAGAGTGCGGGTCAAATGCGAATCAATAAGAAAAATCGTTATGTAGATTTAACATAGCAGATATGCTCTCGATTATTCGCCTTGATGCACAAAAACATAGCCGATGCCCAGCGGTAAAAAATAGGGGACATGGCTGAAAAAATCAGGCTAACTCGCCCTGAACGAGTGGCACAAATCTCACGGGTTCAATTGATTCAACGGAGAAATCATTTCCACGCCGCTGAACACAGCGTAGCTGCTGAGTTTTATCAAACTCACCGACTGGCAGAACCAAGCGTCCACCATCGGCTAACTGCGACAGCAATGCCTCAGGGATTTCAGGCGGTGCCGCGGTTACAATAATTGCGTCGAACGGGCCGCGCGATGCCCACCCTTGCCAACCGTCACCGTGGCGGGTTGACACATTGTGTAAATCCAGCTGCTTAAGTCGTCTCTTAGCCTGCCACTGAAGGCTTTTAATCCGCTCAACCGAGAATACGTGTTGTACGAGATGTGCCAGTACCGCAGTTTGGTAGCCAGAACCGGTGCCAATTTCTAGCACCTTAGACTCTGGCCCAACGCGGAGCAACTCCGTCATACGCGCAACCATATAGGGTTGAGAGATAGTTTGGCCTAAGCCTATCGGTAAGGCCGTATTGTCGTAGGCCTTGTGAGACATGGCCTCATCAATGAATTTTTCACGCGGAACTTCAGCCATGGCTTTCAGTACCCGCTCATCACCGATCCCTTGCTGCATCAACTGCTGCAATAAGGTCAGCACACGTCTATCTACCATTCCTCACCGACCTTAGTCTGTTCAAGCCACGAAGAAAGCAAATCCTGCGCGTGATACGCCGTTAAGTCCACCTGTAACGGCGTAATAGATACGTAACCTTGCTCAACGGCGGCAAAATCAGTATCAGGTCCCGCATCATGTTTCGCGCCCGGAGGCCCAATCCAGTACAGATCGCGGCCACGTGGATCATGCTGATGAATCACCTTATCAGCCGGATGCCGACTACCACAGCGCGTCACTTTAATGCCTTTAATCTGTGACAAAGGCAAATCAGGCACGTTCACATTAAGAATGCGCCCCGTGCGTAAAGGGTGCGCAGCCAATGCCTTTAGCAGGCGACATGTCACCTGAGCCGCCGTATCATAATGCTGGAAACCATCAAGTGAAACCGCCAGCGCAGGAAAACCTAAGTGTCGCCCTTCCATTGCCGCGGCCACGGTTCCCGAGTAAATCACATCGTCGCCCAAATTAGGACCGGCATTAATACCCGATACGACAATTTCTGGATGAGGCCGCATTAAGGCATTCACGCCCAGATAAACGCAGTCGGTCGGCGTACCGTCGATCACGCTAATATCGCCGTTCGCCAAAGTATCAATACGTAGCGGTGATTCAAGCGTTAATGAATTTGAAGAAGCGCTGCGATTACGATTGGGGGCAACGACCTGCACCTGAGCAAACTCACGCAGCGCTGCCGCCAACGTTTGCAGGCCCGGAGCCATCACGCCGTCATCGTTACTCAGCAAGATCCGCATTAGGGTTTTCCTGATTAAACAACTCACGCACGATACTGGTAGCAAAGCTGCCTGCTGGAAGCGCAAACTCGACTTCTACCGTAGCATCATCCCACCAAGACCAGCTCATCTCCTGCGGTTTGACCAGCATAGCTCGACGCGCAGATTCCACGCGTTCACGCTTAACCAGCGCCAGCAGATCGCCATATTCGGCAATCGCCTGCTGCTCAAACTCTGCGGCTAAATCACGTGTCCCCAGATCGTTATCGCCCGGCAACGCCGCCGTAATTTGTAGCTCACCGCTGTCTGTTCGCTGCTGTAGGCTATCAAGCTCTTCGGCATTCGCCACAAACCAACTACCACGGCCCGTTAACTGCATGGCATCGCCCAGCATCACCTGACGCTGAGAGCCCTGTTCCAAACGCTTATTAGCGATCTGGTTGAACATCGCACTACGGGCTGCAGATAGATAAAAGCTACGCTTAGGTCGCTCTCTAACCTGAATTTCATTACGCGACCATTTTGCGGCCTGAACCAGATTGTTACCACCGCGGCCAAAGCGCTGAGCGCCAAAATAGTTTGGCGCGCCTTCCGATGCAATGGCCTGCAAACGCTGCTCGACGTCGTCGCGATCGGTAATATGGCGCAGCACCAAGCGAAACGTATTGCCTTTCAGCGTGCCAATGCGCAACTTACGTAAATGGCGCGCACTACGCACCACTTGGCAGCCTTCCAAGATGAACTGGCTCAAATCCGGTGATTCTTTACCCGGCAGATGCAGGCAGAACCACTGCTCGGTAACAGCATGACGGTCTTTTAGGCCAGCGTAGCTCACTGAACGCTGTGGAATTTTGGCAAAGCGAGCCAAATTGTCCGCAACAAACTGCGTGTTACAACCTTCCTTACGAATGCGCACCAGCAGATGCTCACCTTCGCCGTCGGGCTCAAACCCCAAATCTTCCGAAACAAAGAAGTCTTCTGGGAACGCTTTTAAAACCCCTGTTCCTCGTGGGCGCCCGTGCAAATAATGAAGTGCATCAAAATCCACGCGTTACTCCTTAATCAACAGTGCAACAGCTTCACAGGCAATGCCTTCACCGCGACCGGTAAAGCCCAATTTCTCTGTGGTCGTCGCTTTAACGTTGACGTCATCCATATGGCACTCCAAATCTTCCGCCAAATTCACGCGCATCTGCGGGATATGCGGCGCCATCTTTGGAGCCTGAGCAATAATCGTAATATCGAGATTGCCCAAACGGTATCCTTTAGCACGAATTCGGCGATAAGCCTCACGCAGAAGCTCACGGCTATCGGCATCTTTAAACGCAGGATCGGTATCGGGGAAAAGTTTACCAATGTCACCCAGCGCAGCGGCGCCAAGCAGCGCGTCAGTAGCCGCATGCAAAGCAACGTCGCCGTCTGAATGCGCCAGCAAACCAAATTCGTAAGGGATACGCACGCCGCCAATGATCAGAGGGCCTTCGCCACCAAATTTATGAACATCAAAACCGTGGCCAATTCTCATCAAGCATTCTCCTTTGGAGGCAGTGTGGTAATGAAATAAAACATCGTAGAGTTATCGCAAGTGCAAAAAGCCCACGTACTAAACGATTAAGTACGCTGGGATAAATAAAACTCAGCCAAAGCAAAATCCTCTGGCCTTGTCACTTTGATATTATCAGAACGGCCAGACACCAACAGCGGATGATAACCACAATATTCCAACGCTGATGCCTCATCTGTCACGTTAGCGCCTTCATTGAGTGCGCGCTCCAGACACATCATAAGCAATTCGCGTGGGAAAAACTGAGGGGTCAGCGCATGCCATAGCGCCTCACGATCGACCGTATGCGCAATTGCAAAACGATCGCCCGCTTCTGCGCGCTTCATGGTGTCACGTACCGGTGCGGCAAGAATACCACCGACTTTAGAGGTATGGCGTAATGCCAATAGCTGGCTGAGATCGTCTTGGTGTAAACACGGACGAGCGGCGTCATGTACCAATACCCATGAAGCATCCGTCGCCGCTTTCAAACCGGCAAAAACCGAATCTGCGCGCTGAGCGCCGCCGAAGACAACCTGAATACGGAGATCGTTTGCTAGCGGCAAATCGCTAAAATAGCCATCGTCAGGGCTGATAGAAACAATCACCCGCTCGACCTCGGCATGACATAACAACGCCGCGATCGAATGCTCAAGGATCGTTTTGCCCGCAATGGTCAAATACTGCTTGGGGAAGGCCGAACGCATTCGGCTGCCAACGCCAGCCGCCGGCACAACGGCGACAATGGGGAGGAGTGTAGACACGTCGGGATCACTCATGCTTATCAGTTTGTTCTTATCAAGATTATTGTAATGAAGATCATGGATATGACGTTAGGTCCAATGACATAACTAAACTAACGGACATGGTGAGTGAACGAAAAGCGATGTTCGAGGCTAGTTTCGTGCCGTAGACGATGAGAACGAAGGCGTTGGAGAAGACTGAGTTGCCCCACCATTATGCTTTGCCTGTTCTGGAACCAGACGATAAAACGTTTCGCCAGGCTTTATCATACCAAGTTCGTTGCGTGCGCGTTCCTCAATGGCTTCTTGCCCGCCATTTAGATCGTCGATTTCTGCAAAGAGTTGATCGTTACGAGACTTCAGCTTGCCATTATTAGCCTGCTGACTCGCAACATCTTCTTTTACGCGCACATAATCATGGATACCATTCTTGCCGATCCACAATGAATATTGCAGCCAGCCCAACAGTATCAATAATAATAGCGTTAGTTTACCCATTCACGCCCCCTGAAAAACCGCACAATCATCCCACAACTTTTAGTGAGACTCCACACTCAAGGGAAAATTACTGCGTTATACAGATTTCTCTTTATCAGATCCGTATAAGAAGAACTCATCACCGTGAATAGTTTAGGATTATTCATAAGCAATAGTTGGAAAATAAAACAAAATAATTACAAGCCACCGCGAATTAAGCCACCCAGACCACGTCTTTCCATAAAAGCAGCGGTGAGATGGCGAACTTCAGTCGACATTTGATTTTCCAGCACTCGCTGAACTAAAAAGCGCGCATCTTCCAGCTCAATCGTTCGCAGCAGATATTTTATTCGAGGAACGCTGTGGCCATTCATGCTGAGATTTCGATAGCCCATACCGATCAATAACAGCGCCCCCATTGGATCGCCCGCCATTTCACCGCATACGCTAATTGGTAAATTCAGACGATCGCACTCATTAACCACTTGGTTGAGTACGCGCAACATCGCCGGATGAAGACTGTCATACAGCGACGCCACCCGCGTATTATTACGGTCAACCGCCAACAAATACTGGGTTAAATCGTTGGTGCCTACGGAGATAAAATCTACGCGCTCGGCTAAGAACGGCAGCAAGAAAATCAACGACGGAACTTCCAGCATGACGCCGATACGTGGTTTCGGCAGCGCATAGCCAATCATCTCTTCTACTTCGCGGCCTGCTCGTTCGATGAGACGTTTCGCCTCATCCACTTCGCTCAGACTGGTGACCATCGGCAGCAAAATGTTTAAATTGCCGCTGGCCGCGTTAGCACGCAGCATCGCACGGACCTGAACCAAGAAGATCTCAGGCTGATCGAGCGTGATCCGAATCCCGCGCCATCCAAGGCTTGGGTTCTCTTCACTGATCGGCATATAGGGCAGTTGTTTATCCGCACCAATGTCCAGCGTACGCAGCGTTACGGGCTTATTGGGATTGATCTGCAGCATTCCTTGGTATTGTGCAACCTGCTCTTCTTCCGATGGGAAACCGCTTTGCAACATGAACGGTATTTCTGTGCGGTATAAGCCAACCCCATCAACGCGGCTATCCTGACGTTGTTCATGCTCCGCGCTCAAACCGGCGTTGAGCATAACCTGCACGCGTTCACCGCTTTTTAGCTGAGCAGGTTTTTCGGCATCGTCTTCCGCCATTTTACTGAGCGCGATCTCTTCACTCACTAAGCGCTGATATTCATGCACCAACACCGGATCCGGCGCTACCAACACCTCGCCGCGATAGCCGTCAACGATCAGCTGACGCTCATGCAATAACGCAGGCTGAATGTCAGCCCCCATCACCGTCGGCACGCCCATGGCGCGTACCAGAATGGCGGCATGTGAGTTTGCCGCACCGTCACGCACCACGACACCAAGCATCCGCTCCTGCGGAACTTCAGCCAAAAGCGTCGCAGTGAGCTCATCGGCAACCAGAATAAAACGGTCTGGCCATTGGTTAATACCGGTCGCGTTATCATCGAGATGGAAAAGCAAACGTTGCCCAAGCGCACGCAAATCACTGGCGCGCTCGCGCATATAAGGATCTTGCAAGCTGGCAAACTGTTCGGCGAAACGCTCAATCACCTGTTTGACCGCCCATTCAGCGACGGATCCTGCGTCGATCTCACTCATGAGCTCGCGTTTAAGCCGCGCGTCATTGATCAAATGCGAATAGAGATCGAAGATGGCCGCGCTGTCTTTCTGCGAGTTAGCCGTAAAACGTTTACTGAAACGACGAAACTCTGCCGCTGCCTCTTCCAAGGCCTGCGTCAAACGTTCGCGTTCACTGGCGCTGTCTAAGGTTGAAGCTTGATAGACATGTTCAAGCGATGGTTGGCTGACATCCATCCAGCCTTCACCCACGGCAATTCCGGGAGAGGCTGCGATCGCACGGATCCTGCTCTGTCGTAGCTTGCCAAACAAACCGTTAAGCTGAGTCTGAGAAAGGATCCCGGCCAACTGAGTCGCCAACGTTACCAAAAACGACTCTTCGGTTTCATTAAATTGGCGGGATTCACGCTGTTGTACAGCCAGAACGCCGAGCAGCTGGCGGCGATAAATCATCGGCACGCCGAGAAAAGCGCGGTAGCGCTCCTCTTTTACCTTGGGGACATATTTAAAGCTGGGGTGGCTTGGTGCGTCAGCCAAGTTAATTGGCTCGGCTAAACGTCCCACTAACCCAACGATGCCTTCGTCAAAAGCGAGCGTCACCACACGTCCACGTGGCTTTTTCAAACCACGTGTCGCCATCAGGTAATAGCATTGACGATCGTTATCAGCTAAATAGATCGAACAGACTTCCGTATCCATTGCCTGACACGTCTCATCAACCAGCACTTCCAATGCATCAGTCAGACTAGTGGCCGCAGCCACCTTCTCAACGATTTCCCGCAAACGCGTGAGCATGATTAAAGCCACTTAACCTCTTTTACGGCGATAAGCAGGAGAGGTCCGCGCCGTTGGCGGGGTCACTTCCTGCAATGGCATGACCACAGGTGAGAATTCTTTCATCACCCGACGATATACATCGCGTTTAAATGAGACAACCTGACGCACTGGATACCAAAAACTGACCCAGCGCCAGCCGTCAAATTCAGGCGTACTACTTCTCTGCATGTTGATTTCTGACTCATTGCACATCAGTTGCAATAAGAACCAACGCTGCTTCTGGCCGATACAAACCGGCTTTGTGTCCCAACGCACCAAACGTTTAGGTAATTTATAGCGTAACCAGTTACGGGTTGATGCAAGAATTTTAACGTCCTTTCGCCCCAGCCCCACTTCCTCAAACAGTTCGCGGTACATCGCCTGTTCGGCGGTTTCTCCAGGATTAATTCCCCCTTGAGGAAACTGCCAAGAGTTCTGACCAAAGCGACGGGCCCAAAGTACTTGCCCCTGCCGATTACAGATTACGATACCCACGTTCGGGCGGTAGCCATCATCATCGATCACTGGACTACCTCAATAGCAAATTCGCAAGATAGGCTGATTGTTTCACACTCCCCTGTGGTGGTAAACCACCGCATTAAATCGGGTAAAAAACGGATAACATTGGGATAACTCACAGATTCATCCATAGTTATAAACATTGTTTGCTCCCCAACACCGTTTTTATTCACTTTTTCTGTGGATATATTTGTGTAGAACTTCAGGGGAAAGGGTGTAAACCTTTGGATAACTCAAAACAACCCGTTTTACATATCCTGACATTAATCTTATATATCAGTTAAATAGGTAGAAACAATCATATCACTAATAAGCAAAAATGTGACCTATGCACGGTTTGGATCTTAGCTTGTTCAAAGATCGTCCAATGGCGATTTTATCCACAGCTTATTCGCCAAACTTGCACACTGAGGCGGCAATTTCCCAAAAAACCCCCTACGTCAAGCCTGTAAATCAAACCAGTGATCGGTAAATAAATGGGTTATCCCAAAAATCTGTGGATAAATAGGTGTAAGATCCTGTTCATTGTCGGTGTCTAGTCTTGCACAACAAATTTTTTAAAATGCCGTATAAAAGAAAATTTCGATAATTTCTTTTAGGAATCATGGTATTATTTCCGGCTCGGTGCAAATAACTCGGCACCAAATTTTACTCACAGCACGCAGTTCATTTTTTAATCAAATCGTGGATTCAGTTAAAATTAGTGAAATTTCAACGATGACGACACCTCAACTCCCCACCACCACGCCTGAAAATGTGCAACAACTGTTAAATCGCGCCCAGTCGCTGGCCGGTTATACATTAGGCGAACTCGCGGCTAGAGCGAACATCGCTATTCCGCGCGATTTGAAGCGAGATAAGGGCTGGGTTGGCATGCTGTTAGAGCTGTATCTCGGTGCTAGCGCGGGTAGTAAACCAGAGCAAGACTTTCCCGAGATAGGCGTTGAGCTCAAGACCATCCCCATCGACAGTCGCGGAAAACCACTAGAAACCACCTTCGTTTGCGTAGCGCCCTTAACGGGAAACAGCGGCGTAACATGGGAATCAAGCCATGTTCGTCACAAACTACAGCGCGTTCTGTGGGTCCCAGTTGAAGGCGAACGGCAAATTCCACTGGAACAGCGCCGAGTGGGCAGCCCGTTGTTGTGGACACCCAACGAAGAGGAAAACGAACAGCTTAAGCGCGATTGGGAAGAACTGATGGATATGATTGTGTTGGGTAAAGTGGAGCGCATTACCGCCCGCCACGGCGAAGTGCTACAAATCAGACCTAAAGCGGCCAACAGCCGTGCGTTGACCGAAGCCACTGGTGAACATGGGGAACCCATACTCACGCTCCCTCGAGGTTTTTACCTCAAGAAAAACTTCACCGCAGCCCTGCTCGCACGCCACTTTCTGCTATAACGCCAAACTCGCTTAAGCATTTCACTACGTTCATAGGATCCCTGAACGGTCAAGAAAGCGTATAATCTTCGTTTATCGTTTATTTAGGTAGTACTGAGTCATGTTTGAATGGATTGTGGATCCCAATGCCTGGTTAGCGCTCGGCACGCTGACTATTCTAGAAATCGTCCTTGGCATTGATAACATTATTTTCTTATCTCTGGTTGTCGCCAAACTTCCTAAAGCACAGCAAAACAAAGCCCGCCGCATCGGCCTGCTGGCGGCCATGGGGATGCGTTTATGCTTGTTAGCTTCCATTGCGTGGGTTGTTCGCTTAACGCACCCACTCTTTAGCGCATTCGGCCATGCCGTTTCCACGCGCGATCTCATTTTGCTGCTGGGTGGTTTGTTCCTGATTTATAAAGCGATAAAAGAGATCCACGAAACCATTGAGGGCGGTGGCGAAGACATGACCACCAACGTCCATTCGTTTTTAGGTGCCATCGTGCAAATCATGCTGCTGGATATTATCTTCAGCTTGGATTCGGTAATTACCGCCGTCGGCCTTTCAGATCATCTCTTTATTATGATGGCGGCCGTGGTGATTGCAGTAGGCGTGATGATGTTTGCCGCTCGACCAATCGGCGAATTTGTCGCCCGCCACCCATCGGTAAAAATGCTGGCACTATCCTTCCTAATACTGGTTGGCTTTACCCTGATTCTAGAAAGCTTCGGCATACATGTACCAAAAGGCTACATCTACTTTGCGATGTTCTTCTCGATGACGGTTGAAGCGCTGAATTTGCTGCGTAGCAAAAAAGAAAAAAGCAGCGATTAACATCAGATTATTCATACACAAATAAAAAAGGAGAACTCTCGTTCTCCTTTTTTATTAGCTTAATCGAGCACAGTCTTTCTTATCCATTACAAAGATATGTTCGAGCTGGTCAACATGATATACGTACATGATTTTCATATTGTAATGGCGAATTCCTTTCTCTTTGCAGTGTGCAATAAAATCATCTTTGGCATGTTTGGCTAAAGTGCTTTCAATCGGCTCATCCGATGGAGGAATAACACGGAAAACAAACACCAGCGTTTTCCCTTCCAGTCTGACCCGACGCAGCTTAAACATGCTGTCTGAAGTATCAGCTGGCGGAGTCGTATCCACATAGCGCTTCAGCATTTCACGACGATATTCAATCCACTGCAGCGGATCTTCATTTTTCTTTTCAATCCAACGAAACGCATACCCGCTGCTCAGTAAAGCCGCCAGTAACGCAATAAAACACAGTAACCCAACTGGTTTGCATCTGCGCTGCGCCAGCCACAGCGGTCGTTCAATACCACGATAGAATTGGGTATTCGCGACAACACCCAATAAAAAGAATAACGAAAACAATGTCGATATAACGAGATTAAACGTCGTGCCATCAATAAATAAATACAACAGCATGGCGTGAAAAGCGGCGAATAATATCCAACTGCATACCGTTGGATATTTAAACATACCGAGAAGTAAAAGAAGTGTTGCAGGGCCATAAACCAGACAAGCAATACGATAGGCATTTTCATGCATGCTTTCCGGATACACCAATACCGTTAGTAAGGTAATAAATACAACACTTGCTGCAGCCATTATCCCGCAAAGTCGATAGAAACGGAGATGCTCTCCAACTTCACTTTCAACAAGGGATTGTTTATCTGCTGGACTATTTTCTTTCATAAGATAACGCGCAATACATACTGCCTATGAAAATACTTATAGCCAAAACATAACATGCAATAAGGTATTACCGCAGAGTTACTTTATCTAAACGCCATCTATTTTTTAGGAGGCGTGCCAAGAAGCACCAACCTCCTCACAGTAAAATAGAGATGAACTTCCATCCAATTTCTGGTACTTATCTTTATATAATAAGGATATACCAAAAATAATTCGCGTTGCATCGAAGCGGCAAGTCAGCGAATCCCGATGAGCTTACTCAAGTAAGTGATTCGGGTGAGTGAGCGCAGCCAACAAAGATACAGCTTGAAGTATGATGGGTATAAACAGCTACTTAATCCCCATCGCGTTACGCATGGTGAAGAACAGATCGGTTTGATCGGTCAAGCCAACCACGTTACCCGCATGTGGTCCATAGGCCGCGACACGTAACTGAGTTCCCGTATGCTCCTGTGAGTCACCTTCAGAATTACCGTAGCTAATCGCCATCACCGCGCCATCTTTAGTCGTTAACGCCTGAGTCAGCCCCGGTGCTTTACTGTCAGGTGCAATAATCTGGCTTGAATGGGCATGGTCTGCGGTCACAATCACCAAGGTATTGCCATCTTTACGCGCAAATTCTAATGCTTTTTGTACCGCTTCATCTAAGTCAACGGTTTCACCGAATTGCCCACAGGGGTTGGCGGCATGATCTTGTTTATCGATCGACGCTCCTTCTACCTGCAAGAAGAAACCTTTTGGATTTTTATCTAGCAACGAAATCGCTTTTTCAGTCATCTGCGCCAGCGTCGGCGTGGAAGGACTACGCTCAGGATTAACGCTACAGGTCACCGGAGCGCCATCTAGGTTCCCATGATAGATCGCTTTTGGCCCCTGCCAGCGTACCGGCATGTTGCCATCAGAAAAAAGCCCCAGAACCGGTTTTTGCTGGTCAGCGATACTCAGTTTGTTTAACTCATCCAGATTCGTGACCACCTGATAACCGAGCCCTTCAGCCTGCTGCATCAGCGTTTTATCTTTCCAATCGCCTGAATTTGCCGTTTCAGAGAAGGTTTTAGCGCCCCCGCCCAACGTCACGTCGGCACGGGTTTTTAAAAGCTGCTCGGTAATAGAGCCTTCACCGCCATTTTCCAACGCATTCCCTGGACACAGTTCCAGCGTTTTGCTTGGGCCATAGCATTTCCGTGAGGTTACATGAGATGCCTGCGCCGCAGGCGTGGCGTCCTGCAATTCTGCCGTTGAGACGTTACCCGTGGCTTTTCCCGCCGCTTTCGCCATCTCTAATAGGGTACGATGAGACTTACCGTTCACGTCTACGCCCAGAGCCCCATTGTAGGTTTTCACCCCTGTGCTCCACGCCGTTGCAGAAGCCGCAGAATCGGTGACATAGTCGGGTTTATGGCTCTTCTTATCTAAAGAGTAATGCGTGTATTGCCCCGTCAGCGGCAATGCATCAATCCCTTTAAATTGGCCACCAGCACCTTCGGCATAGTTACGCGCAGAGGTAATCTCAGAATCCCCCATGCCGTCGCCAATCAGCAAAATGACGTTTTTGGCCGTTTTATTACTTAAAGAAGCAATGAGTGCGGTAGTTTGATCCTGCGTCATGCGTCGTGCACCACCAAACTGAGTGATATCTCCTTGGGCTGCTCGCGCCGTTAAATCAGCGACAGGCGGATTAGCCGCCTGCACCGGTGGCATCAACATCATTAGGCTTAACATAGACAACGAAAAAATTTTATTAGAGGCCACTTCACTATCTCCTTGTAAATAAATACTCTGCATATACGCGTCGCGCTTCAAGATGCAGGCAGTATAAGAAGGCTTAGTGAAGGTTTTGTGACGGAGTTGTTCTAGAAATATGACAATGTGGCGTAATCTCGAAATATTGGGGGAAATATATACCCAAAATAATTGGAGTTGGAGTTGCTTCAAGTATGAAGGGTATAGGCCCGCATAATCTTGCTAAAGTGGTAGCAGAAATAAAATGAGGATGACGTTCCATCCTCTAAGAACACGTTCCATACATGAAGGATGCTCAGCTATGCAATATCACCGCATTCCACACAGCTCGCTGGAAGTTAGCGAACTGGGTTTAGGAACCATGACGTTCGGGGAACAAAACAGCGAAGCTGATGCCCACGCACAACTCGATCTGGCGATTGCCAGCGGAATTAACCTGATTGATACCGCAGAAATGTATCCGGTGCCTCCTCGCCCAGAAACTCAGGGTCTGACCGAGTCCTATATTGGCAGTTGGCTAGCCAAACGCGGCAACCGTGAAAAAATTGTGCTGGCGACGAAAATCACCGGCCCTGTGCGCAACAACGACAGCGGTATTCGTCCTGAGCAAGCCCTCGACCGTAAAAACATTCGCGCCGCGCTGGATGCCAGCTTAAAGCGGCTCAATACCGACTATGTCGATCTTTACCAACTGCATTGGCCACAGCGGCCAACCAACTGTTTTGGTCAACTTGGCTACCGCTATACCGAACAGAAGCCCGCTGTCACGATCTTAGAAACCTTAGAAGCACTTTCTGAACAAGTTCGTGCAGGTAAAATTCGCTACATCGGAGTTTCTAACGAAACACCTTGGGGCGTCATGCGTTACCTACAGCTGGCAGAAAAACACGATCTACCGCGTATCGTTTCTATCCAAAATCCCTACAGTTTGCTCAATCGCAGCTTTGAAGTGGGATTAGCGGAAATCAGCCAATATGAAGGCGTTGAGCTGCTGGCCTATTCTTGTTTAGGCTTCGGCACCTTAAGCGGTAAATATCTCAACGGGGCAAAACCCGCCACAGCGCGTAACACCCTGTTTAGCCGTTTCACTCGCTACACCAGCAAGCAAACCGAAGGTGCCGTCGCTGAATACGTCGGACTGGCGAAAAAACATGGGTTAGATCCCGCGCAGATGGCATTGGCGTTTGTGCGTCAGCAGCCATTTGTGTCCAGCACTTTGCTGGGCGCAACCACGCTGGAACAGTTGAAGAGTAATATTGAAAGCAGAAATTTGGTGCTAAACGAAGATGTGTTGAAGGCTATTGATGAAATTCATAGCCGGTTTACTTATCCTGCACCGTAAGTGCTAAAACAGCCCTCCCTTTACAAGGAGGGCACATAACACCGTTTAAATTCGGCGTTTTCTACGCACCACGTCCCATCCCCAGACGCCTGCAATAGCAAGGGCAAAGACCACGCCGAAGCCCACACCGATACCCACCACTGGAACACCGATTTTCACCACCAGCGAATACAATCCCAGCATCAGCAGCATGGCGGTGTTTTCACCCAGATTCTGTACCGCGATAGCATTGCCCGCGCCTACGCTGTGCCTTCCACGTTCTTGCAGTAACGCATTTAGCGGCACCACAAAGAAGCCGCCGCAAATCCCCACCAGCACTAGCAACGCATAAGAAACCGATGGGCTACTTTGCATCGCAAACCATGCCACCACAACGCCAATCAAAACGCCCGCAGGCAGACAGCGTTTCACCGTAGTTAGCGTCACAAGTTTCGCCGCCGCCGCCGCGCCAATCACAATCCCGACCGCAACCATTGCATTCAGCAAGGTTGGCGTAGTGTTATCCGTGATATTCAGCACGACGGGAACCCACAGCACGAGCAGAAAACGCAGCGTAACGCCTGCTCCCCAGAATAAGCTGGTGCCAATCAGCGAAAAACGTGCTTCCTGATTATTCCACAGCACTCTGCACGCATTGCCGAAGATCGACACCATACGGGCAGGATTCCACGACTGAGCAGGATGCGCCGCATTCAGCTTCGGTATAAACCAGTTAGCCGCCACCGCTGCGCCATAAACCAATACACATAGCGCCAATGCTGCGGTCACATTGAGATCCGCCATCATACCGCCCGCCACCGATCCAATGAGGATCGCCGCGATCGTGGAGGCCTCCATCAACCCGTTCGCTTTTACCAACTGATCGCCACTGGTGATCTCGCCAAGAATGCCGTATTTAGCCGGAGAGTAAGCCGCTGCGCCAATGCCCACGAGGGTATATCCCAAGAACGGATTAAAGCCAAAACAGATAACCAGCGCCCCCAGCAGTTTCAGCGCATTGGCGACCATCATGACTCGGCCCTTGGAGAAGCTGTCGGCAAACTGCCCCACGAACGGGGCAAGAATGATATACGTCGCCACAAACGCCATCTGTAAAACAGGCTGACTCCAGTCGGGATAGAGCTGTTGTTTGATTACCGCAAGCGTGGCAAACAACAGCGCATTATCACCAAACGCAGAGAAAAACTGCGCCAGAATCACCGCCTTCATGCTGCGGTTTAACAGCGGCGCTGTCGGACTTACTGCATCACTCATGCTGTTTCTCCGGTTGCTGTCTCTTTGTTTTCGGCCATTTGGCGTAGGGTAACGAAATCAATTTTCCCGCTCCCTAATACCGGCAATGGTTTAAGGAAACGAATATCGCGTGGCACGGCAAGCTCTGGCACACCGCTTTCACGCGCCTGTTTTAACAAGCGGTCACGGCTTAATTCAGCATCGGTCGTAAACAACACCAGCGCTTCGCCTTTGCTGCTGTCACTACGCGACGACGCCGCATGTTCATGATCGGGAGACACTTTTAAGGCCAACTGCTCCACGCTTTCCAGCGACACCATTTCACCGGCTAACTTCGCGAAACGCTTAACGCGCCCACGGATAACGCAATAGCCTCTATCGTCTAACGTAACCACATCGCCGGTGTCATACCAACCCGCTTCCATCACGCCGTCAGCATTTTCCGCCTGCGGAACTTCCAGCACGCCTGGATTCTCAACCCGCAGATAGCCTTTCATAATATTTGGCCCGCGCAGCTGTAAACGCCCGCCCTGCTCAATGCCGGTAATCGTCATTAAACGCGCTTCCATCGATGGCAAAATTCGGCCAACGCTGCCGACCTTTGTCGACATCGGCACGTTAATCGCCACCACCGGCGCACATTCGGTCACGCCATAGCCTTCCAGAATACGAATGCCAAATTTGTCCTGCCAAACCTGCGCCGTATGTGGCGATAGCTTCTCAGCGCCAGCCACCACGTAACGCAAGCGAGCAAAATCATAAGGATGAGCAAAACGCGCGTAGTTCCCCAAGAACGTCGAGGTGCCAAACAGCACGGTACAGTTACGATCGTAGACCAGCTCCGGCACTACGCGATAATGCAGAGGACTTGGATAGAGGAAAACGCGGCTGCCGGTCATCAACGGCGTGAACAAACCAACGGTCAAACCAAAGGCATGGAACAGCGGTAAGGCCGACATAAAACGGTCTGCGGGTGTGAAATCAGCCACAGTCCGAATTTGCTCAACGTTAGCCATCAGGCTAGCGTGAGAATGCACGACGCCTTTCGGATAACCTTCAGAGCCTGAGGTAAACAGGATCAGCGCGGCATCATCCGGCTTTTGCGGTAGCATCGCGCGTTCAGGGCGCAGCAAATGTTTGATAATCCAAATTTTATCATCGCGCGTTACGGTATCTTTCAGATCTTCCAGATAGACCCAGTTAGCCTCGGTCACCTGCTCGGGCAAATGCGTCAGCTTGCCTTTTTCTAAAAACTGGCGCGACGTCACGATGGTTTTGATGTTGGCAGCCAACATGGCATTCTTCACGCCGTTAACGCCCGCGGTGTAGTTCAGCAATGCGGGAACGCGATTACGCATGGTGGCACCAATAATGGCGGCGGCGGTAATCGTTGCGTTCGGCAACAGCATACCCACATGCTCACCTTCCGTGGTGAATCGTTCGAGAATACGGCTCACGCCCAGCGATTTTTTCAATAGCGTACGGTAGCTATCTTCTTTAAAAGAGATGTCTTCGATAATCGGTTTGGAAGCGCCGTAGCGCGTCATCGCCGCCAGCAGCCCCTGATATAACGTGTGCCCCGGCTGAGAATCCATCCGCGCCTTCATCATGATGTCGTGTAAGCGTTCACCGGCTAACAAACGACGGTCGCGTGCACGCGGTGCTTCGGGCATGACTAAATGCGTTGGCGGCAAAATATGAATACTGATCTGAGGGAACCAGCGGGTTTTGAACAGCCCGCGTAGGCGACCAAACGGCGTAAACTCTGCGCCTTCAATTCGAACGGGAATTATTGCCGCACCTGAACGCGCCGCCACAAACGCGGCACCATCATAAATCTTCATCATCGAGCCGGTCACGGTGATACGCCCTTCAGGGAAAATCACCACCGGACGTCCCTGCTCAACCAAACGGATCAGATGTTTAATCGCCATCGGCTTAGTAGGATCGAGCGCCACAATATCCACATACTTGCTGATAAAACGCATATAGCGGCTATCGGCAATCGAGCTATAAACGGCAAATACAGGCCTAATGGGCAAATAAAGCGCCATCAAAACGCCGTCTAAAAATGAGACATGGTTGGGCGTTATGAGCAATTTTTCATGCTTGAAAGAGTGCTCAAGACCGGTAATTTTTATGCGGAATATTAAGCGGAACAAAGCGCGGAAAAAACGGAAAATCATGACATCTCCCTATGTTCAAAGGTTATACGCAATATGTATCACGTATATTTTCGTTGAGCATACTAAAGCCCTGATATTTTTTCAGGAAACAGATAAGAAATAATCATATTTTAAGAGTATGTAACGCACGATGAGCAGTGACGACAGGGTTGAGGCAAAAAAAAACCTACGCATCTGCGTAGGTCGGTGTAATTTATTGGCTCAGTAGCAAATGCACTGAAAAACCCACCAATCAATACCTCTGGGACGGCTAATGTAGAAGACATTCGGCTGCATCACTATGCATTTATCGCAAGATAACCATTCAAAATGCAACGATATGTAAATTACCTTTCAAACCCGAAACACCTCAGGCCAATGCATGGAAAACCGTGGGGAAAATGTGCAAAGCAGCCAACGCAGCAGCAGCTTCAAATACGCAGGGGAAGCAAAAAAAAACCTACGCATCCGCGTAGGTCGGTGTAAACATTGGCTTCAGTCACAAATGTACTGAAATCGCACCAATCAATACCTCTGGGATATTTAGGTTAAAACGTCGCTCCATTCGCTACCAGCTGTGAATCGCAACATTCGTGGGCAAAATGTAACTAGCGGTGTTATTTCTGCCGTTCTGAGACATATCACTGGAAACCGATATCGCGCAGGACTTGCGGCGGCGGGGGTTTTCCGCAACACTGGCGTGTAACCGCTTCCCCTCACTGTATTTTTGGACAATCCCATGGCTACCATAAAGGATGTTGCCAAACTCGCGGGTGTTTCCGTAGCCACGGTTTCTCGCGTTATCAATAATTCACCTAAAGCCAGCGACAGCTCACGCAATGCCGTGATGTCTGCCATGGAACAGTTGCAGTATCACCCCAATGCCAATGCCCGCGCGCTGGCTCAGCAATCGACTGAAACGATTGGCTTAATCGTATCTGACGTTTCTGACCCCTTTTTTGGCGCTATGGTCAAAGCGGTTGAACAGGTCGCCTATGCCACCGGTAACTTTTTATTAATTGGTAACGGTTACCACAACGCCGATAAAGAGCGTCAGGCCATTGAGCAACTGATCCGCCATCGCTGTGCGGCGCTGGTGGTTCACGCCAAGATGATCCCAGATGAAGAACTTGCGCATCTCATGAAGCAAATTCCGGGAATGGTGTTGATCAACCGTACATTACAGGGATTCGAAACGCGCTGTGTGGCTCTGGATGACCGCTACGGTGCTTGGCTCGCTACGCGTCACTTGATTCAGCAAGGGCACAAAAATATCGCCTGCATCTGCTCAAACCACCCTATCTCCGATGCGCACGATCGTCTGCAAGGATATTTAGATGCGTTACACGAACATCATATTCCCGTTGACGACAGGTTGATTGCCTACGGTTCACCGGATGAAATCGGTGGCGAACAGGCGATGACTGAGCTGCTTGGTCATGGCAAGGCTGTAACCGCTGTGACCTGCTATAACGATCCTATGGCGGCTGGCGCGCTATCCGTGCTAAGCGATAACAGCATCGACGTGCCAGGACAAATTTCGCTGATAGGTTTTGATGACGTGCTGATATCACGCTATCTACGCCCACGTTTAACCACGATCCGTTATCCCGTGGTCGCCATGGCGACGCAGGCAGCAGAACTGGCGCTGGCATTATCAACATCATCGCCGCTGCCAGAAACCACGAATATGTTTAGCCCAACGTTAGTATGTCGTCACTCGGTCTCTACACCGCGTTCGGTATGATAGACTCAAGGTTTTGCGGATAATGCAGAGAACGTATTCATGATTACCATGCTGGATGTATCGCGACAGGCTGGCGTCTCGAAGGCCACTGTTTCCCGAGTATTAAATAATACCGGTCAGGTTAAAGAGAGCACCCGTATTGCGGTATTTAAAGCGGTCGAAGAGTTGGGCTATCGCCCCAATCTACTGGCGCAAGCATTGGCGAATCAGACCTCCAATACGATTGGTTTAGTCATCTCTAACTTTGATGGCCCCTATTTTGGCCGATTGTTGCGCCAAGCGGCCCAACTTATTGAAGCCAGCGGTAAGCACATGATTGTTACTGATGGTCATGATACGCCTGAAGGTGAACTTGAAGCCGTTCGGCTGCTGATTGATCGCCGCTGCGATGCCATCATTCTCTATACGCGTTTTATGGAAGAACCTGCGCTTATGCAGTTAATCAATCAGCACCCTGCGCTGATGGTGATTAACCGCGATCTACCTCACGCTCGCGAGCGTTGTGTGGTCTTCGAACAACAGCAAGCAGCCAGCGAAGTGGTCAACTATCTAATTGCTCGCGGCCATCAAGATATCGCCTGTATCACCGCCCCCATCAATACCCCAACGGGGCAGTCGCGCTTAGCGGGCTATCGAGAGGCCTTAGAGCAGAATAACATTGCCTATCGCGACGATTTCATTGCCTTTAGCGATAGCAGCATCGCAGGCGGATACCACGCCTGCCGCGAGCTTCTAGAAAAGACCCCATCCTTTACCGCCCTTTTCGCCTGTAATGATGATATGGCCATCGGTGCTCTGCGCGCACTCCATCAGGCGGGAAAACGCGTTCCTGATGATGTTTCTCTGTTTGGTTTTGATGACGAACCTAGCGCGGAATATTTGCAGCCATCACTTTCTACGGTGTATTTACCTATCGATAAAATGATTTCCACCGCGATCCAGCAAGCGCTGCGCTTGAGCAATGGCGAAATCGTTGAGCCGGTAGAACCGTTTGTGGGGGAATTAAAGGTGAGGGAGTCGGTCATCAACCGCAAGTAATCGAGAGGAAAATCCCCCTCCCAACCTCCCCCTTCGCAGGGGGAGGAGCCGATCGAGATTCTTACAAACATCACCGGACAGTTCCCTCCCCAGCCAAGGGGAGGGTTAGGGTGGGGTTTTATTACCCAAACATATCGAATCAATAGTGGGGTAACCCCTTCGACACTAATGTCGAACCCTCCTCCAAGTGTCGATAGCGACACACTTCCGACACACAAAAACCGCAATAAAACACCTCACATCAATTTGAAAAATAACGATTAAATAAGAAATAAAACCTACTGGCACGTTTTGTGCTTAACAAGGAGGAATTTTACTTTTTGTAGTCTGAACCAGAGGACTGAACATGAACCGCTTTGTTATTGCGGATCCCCGATTATGTATCGGGTGCAACACCTGTATGGCCGCGTGCTCTGAAGAGCATAAGACTTATGGCCTGCAGACTGAGCCGCGTCTGGTGGTGGTTAAAGACAATCACGATTCTGTGCCTGTCATGTGCCATCACTGTGAAGACGCGCCATGCGCACAGGTTTGCCCGGTCAATGCGATTACCCATACCGACGACGCCATTCAGCTGAATGAAAGCCTGTGCGTAAGCTGCAAGCTGTGCGGTATTGCCTGCCCATTCGGTGCTATCACCATGAACGGCAGCAAGCCTTTGCACATTCCAGCCAACAGCAATACGCCAAAAGCCTTGCCTGCACCGCCAAACAAGCGCGGCATCAGCCCATTCTTAGATTGGTATCCCGGTATTCGTAGCATCGCAGTGAAATGCGATTTATGTCAGTTCAGCGAACAAGGGCCTGCCTGCGTTCGTGCCTGCCCAACTCACGCCATCATGCTAGTTGATGATAACCAACTGTCTCAGGCGAGCGCGGCCAAACGCCAAAACGCGATGGACGCAATGGATGCCGATTTGATGATGTTTAGCTCATTCTCAGAGGGGTCCGACGCACAATGAATACCGTTGAATTATTGAGTTTCGCGCTCAGCATTTATCTCATTTCAGCCATTCTGGCGTTGCTGTTAGGCACAACAGGTTCAGGCTGGATTGGCGCTCGCGTTGCAGCGCTAGGTGCATTGGTTGCGGGCGTTGCCGGAACCTTGAGTGCTTGCCAAGGGCTGGCGTTTACCCCAGAAATCGTTAGCGCTAACCTGTTTAATCACACGCCGGTGCTGTTCAGCACGCTCAACAGCCTAATGCTGCTGCTGACTTCGGTAGTAAGCCTGCTGTGCGGCATTTATGCGTTTAGCTATCTAAAGGGTTATGCCCCGAAGAAAGCCGCCCTGATTGGTTGCTTGATGAACCTGTTGAGCGCTGCCATCAGCCTGTTAGTGCTAACCGATAACGCCGTTATCTTTGTTGCACTGTTGGAGCTGATGACGCTGTTCACCGCGTTGCTAGTATGGCAGTCGCAGGATGCCAAAGCGCGTAAGGCAGCAAGCTTATATTGGCTGATGTCGCGTTTAGGCACTGTGCTTATCATCGCCGCATTCTGGATTATCTACCGTCATAGCGGCACGCTGGCGTTAAGCGAATTCCATCTGGCAAGCCTGAGCCATGGCTTAGCCTCATGGGTCTTTGTGCTGGGCTTACTGGGCTTTGGCATCGTTTCTGGTTTAGTGCCGCTTCACGGTTGGATCCCACAGGTTCACTCCAGCGCACCAAGCCATGCAGCCACGCTGATTTCTTCCGTGATGCTGAAAGTCGGTCTGTTTGGTTTACTGAAACTGAGCATAGACTGGCTAGGTATGCCGCAGCTGTGGTGGGGCGCCGCATTAATGATCGTCGGAGCGCTAACCGCCTTTATCGGTGGTTTGTACGCGCTGATGGAGCACGATATCAAGCGCCTGTTGGCTTATCACACCGTAGAAAACATCGGCATTATTCTGCTGGGTCTTTCCGCCTGTGTGCTCGGTTTAGCGCTGGGTAAACCTACGCTGGCGGTACTCGGTTTGATGGCTGGCCTGTTCCATATGGTTAACCACACACTGTTTAAAGGCGTGCTGTTCCTCGGTGCCGGAGCGGTTATCCGCAGCACCGGCGCGAAGGATATCGAGAAACTGGGCGGCGTTGCTCGTCGTATGCCGTTAACCGCGACTGCGATGTTAATTGGCCTGATGTCAATGGCGGCACTTCCCCCGCTTAATGGCTTCGTCAGCGAATGGTTTACCTACCAATCCCTATTCTCTCTGAGCCACTCTTCCGCGGTGAGCATGCGAATTATCGCTCCGCTGATAATGGTAGTTCTGGCCATCACCGGTGCGCTCGCCGTGATGTGTGTAGCGAAAATCTTCGGCGTCACGTTCCTCGGCGCACCACGCAGTGAAGGTGCAGCCAATGCGGGCTGCGCGCCCGCTTCCATGCTTTTCTCTCCGGTATTGTTAGCGATTGGCTGTTTGGCATTTGGTATCGGCGCACCTTGGGTTCTGCCATATATGCTGCAAATGGCAGCAGGCTCTCTGGGCTTGATGCTCGATCCACATCAGATGACACAGGGCGCGGTGATGATTTCCGGCACCACCAATACCACCCTGCTTTCAACACCGATGATCGCCATTTTGATGCTGGCCTTCCCGATTCTGCCAATGCTGCTCGTGGGTATGTACAAAAACTCACGCCTACCACGCCGTAGCCACGGCGATGCATGGGCCTGCGGTTATGGCCACGAAGCGGAAATGGTGGTTACGGCAACCGGCTTCGCTCAGCCTTTGCGCGTGATGTTTGCCCCGATCTATCGCCTACGTAAAGTTTGCAACCCCGCACCTCTGTTCGGTGGTCTGCTGCGTGACGGTGCAATGCGCGTTTATCCAGCGTTAGCGGTGATTGAACTCGCCCTGCTGCTAGTGGCGATTTTCGCCTGAGGAGAATGACATGAGTTCGCTTTCTATCCTTGCGCTGGCGTTGATTCAGGCTTTAGCCCTGTTGGCGCTGGCTCCGTTGTTTAGCGGAATTTCCCGCGTGCTGCGTGCCAAAATACACAGCCGCAGCGGCCCTGATATTTTTCAGGATTACCGCGATATTTTTAAACTGTTTAGACGACAAAATATTTCTCCAGCGGCTTCAGGCGTGTTTTTCCAGATGATGCCTTATGTGATGGTTGGCACCATGCTCACCATCGCGACTGCCCTGCCGATTGTCACCATTATCAGTCCGCTATCGCCAATAGGTGATTTGATTACCGTGGTGTATTTGTTTGCCGTCGCCCGTTTCTTCTTTGCGATTGCAGGCTTAGACACCGGAAGCACCTTCACCGGTATCGGCGCTAGCCGTGAATCCATGCTGGGCATTTTAGTTGAACCGATTCTAATGCTAGGCCTTTGGGTTGCAGCACTACTGGCAGGTTCAACAAATCTGGGTGTGATGAGTTTCCACGTACTGAACTGGGACGTGAATTCCTCACTGGCTCTGGTGTTAGCCCTTCTGGCCTGTGCATTTGCCACCTTCATCGAAATGGGCAAACTGCCTTTCGATATGGCCGAAGCCGAACAAGAATTGCAGGAAGGCCCGTTGACCGAATATTCCGGCTCGGCGTTTGCCGTGCTGAAATTAGGCATCAGCCTTAAGCAGTTAGTTGTTCTGCAACTCTTCATCGGCGTTTTTGTCCCTTGGGGCCAAATGGCCACTTTCAGCGCGGGTGCTTTGGTTCTGGCGATCGTGGTTGCCTTTATCAAACTGCTGGTTGGGATTGCCCTCATCGCCCTGTTTGAAAACAGCGTTGCCCGTTTGCGCTTCCTGAAAACGTCTTACACCACTTGGGCCGGTTTCGGTCTGGCGGCAATGGCGTTCTTATCATGGTTAATTGCGTGAGGCCGGTTATGACAACCTTCACTCACCTACTCACTATTTCACCCTCTCAGCTTACGGGGCATCACGGTTTATGAATCAGCAAAAAACAGGTCAACATTACATTCAGGAGCTGCGTCAGCAGTTCCCTTCAGCGATTCTGGACGAAAGCTGGCAGACAGACACTCAGGCAACCATCACCATTAAAACCAATATGTTGCCGGAAGTGGTTGAGTTTCTGTATTACAAACAAGGCGGTTGGTTATCGGTTCTGTTCGGCAATGACGAACGTCCACTGTGCGGCAGCTATGCGGTTTACTACGTGCTCTCCATGGAAACCGGCACCAAATGTTGGATCACCGTAAAAGCGCTGGTCGATGAGAGAACGCTGGAGTTCCCGTCTGTTACCCCTCGCGTACCGGCTGCCGTTTGGGGCGAACGCGAAGTGCGTGATATGTACGGTTTAATCCCGGTTGGATTACCCGATGAGCGCCGTCTGGTGCTGCCAGATGATTGGCCAGATGAGCTGTATCCGCTGCGCAAAGACTCAATGGACTATCGTCAGCGTCCGGCGCCAACCACCGACGTTGAAACCTATCCGTTCATCAACGAAAGCAAAAGTGGCAAAATTGTCCCTATCGGGCCGCTGCACATCACCTCTGACGAACCGGGTCATTTCCGCTTGTTCGTTGACGGTGAAGATATCGTAGATGCCGATTATCGTCTTTTCTACGTCCATCGCGGCATGGAAAAGCTGGCTGAAACCCGCATGGGTTATAACGAAGTGACCTTCTTGTCTGACCGTGTTTGCGGCATCTGTGGCTTTGCGCACAGCACCGCGTATACCTCTTCAGTAGAAAACGCGATGGGCATTCAGGTTCCTGAACGTGCACAGGCTATACGTTCTATTCTGTTGGAAGTCGAACGTTTACACAGCCATCTGCTGAACCTCGGTTTATCGTGCCACTTCGTCGGCTTTGACTCTGGCTTTATGCAGTTCTTCCGCGTGCGTGAAAAATCCATGAAAATGGCTGAAATCCTCACCGGCGCACGTAAAACCTACGGTCTGAATTTGATCGGCGGCATCCGTCGCGATCTGCTGAAAGATGACATGATCCAAACCCGCAAGCTGGCCGCTGAAATGCGTGCCGAAGTGAAAACGCTGGTTGATATCCTGTTCAGCACGCCAAATATGGAACAGCGCACCGTTGGCGTGGGTCGTTTAGATCCACAAATCGCACGTGATTTCAGCAACGTCGGCCCAATGATCCGCGCAAGTGGCCATGCTCGTGATACCCGCGTGGATCATCCATTTGCGGGTTACGATCTGCTGCCAATGGAAATTCACACGGAAACCGGCTGCGACGTTATTTCCCGCGTCAAAGTTCGCGTCAACGAAGTCTTCACCGCGCTGAATATGATCGACTTCGGTTTAGATAATTTGCCGGGTGGCCCGCTGGCCGTTGAAGGCTTCACCTATATTCCAAACCGTTTCGCACTGGGCTTCTCTGAAGCACCACGCGGCGATGATATTCACTGGTCGATGACCGGTGATAACCAGAAACTCTATCGCTGGCGCTGCCGTGCGGCCACCTACTCTAACTGGCCAACGCTACGCTACATGCTGCGAGGCAACACGGTATCCGATGCACCATTAATCATCGGCAGCCTTGACCCTTGCTACTCCTGTACCGACCGCGTAACGCTGGTCGACGTGCGTAAACGCAAGTCCGTTACCGTGCCGTACAAAGAAATCGAGCGCTATGGTCTGGAACGCAAAGACTCACCGCTGAAG
Source organism: Hafnia sp. (assembly GCF_036648275.1). Classification (NCBI taxonomy): domain Bacteria; kingdom Pseudomonadati; phylum Pseudomonadota; class Gammaproteobacteria; order Enterobacterales; family Hafniaceae; genus Hafnia; species Hafnia sp. Next base: position 42,406 of record NZ_JAVXIQ010000006.1, read on the forward strand.
TAAGGTCAGGAGAATACCCATGCTGAAATTATTAAAAACGGCGTTTAAGCATCGCAATGCGACGGTGGCTTATCCCGCTAAGCCAATGCAGGTTGATCCGAACTTTCGCGGTAAGCCTGAATACAATCCAGAGCAGTGCATCGCCTGTGGCGCATGCACTGCCGCTTGTCCAGCCAATGCGTTAACCATGGAAACCGATGCGCGTGAAGGTACGCGCACTTGGGCATTACATCTCGGCCGCTGCATTTTCTGCGCGCGCTGTGAAGAAGTATGCCCAACCGCGGCGATCAAGCTGTCACAAGAGTTTGAAATGGCGGTATGGAACAAAAGCGATCTGTTCCAAACTGCGGAGTTCAAAGTCTGCAACTGCGTTGAATGTGGTGCGCCTTACGCGGCACAAAAAGAGATCGACTACGCCATGGCATTACTGGTTCAGGCAGGCAATTTAACGGAAGAGCAGGCCGAAGAGCGCCGCTCACAGTTTGAAACTTGCCCCAACTGTAAACGTAAAAATAACATTACCCACTCAGCGCGTATCACGCTGGGACGTCACCTGACACAGGAGGCGGCACAATGAGCCAAATCATTACTCAACAGCCAGCCAACGGCTCACCGATTATCGGTCCACGCGACGCCAACGGTTTACCGGTACCTATCACCGTCGATGAGCAGATTGCGAAACTCAAAAGCACGCTGCTGAAGGATATTCGTCGCTCAGCCTACGTTTACCGCGTGGACTGCGGCGGCTGTAACGGCTGCGAAATCGAAATCTTCTCTGCGCTAACGCCGTTATTTGATACCGAACGCTTTGGGATCAAGGTCGTTCCTTCTCCACGTCATGCTGACATTCTGCTGTTTACCGGCGCGGTGACCCGTTCAATGCGTATTCCAGCGATCCGTGCGTATGAATCTGCACCGGATCCAAAAATTGTGATCTCCTACGGTGCCTGCGGTTGCAGCGGTGGGATCTTCCACGATTTATACTGCGTTTGGGGCGGCACGGACAAAATTGTTCCGGTTGACGTTTACATCCCAGGTTGCCCGCCAACTCCTGCTGCGACCATTTATGGCTTTGCCATGGCGCTGGGTTTGCTCGATCAAAAACTGAAAGGCGAACACCACCAGCAAGCTGAAGATGAGCAGGCCGCTATCTTGCATCCGGCTATTCCACAACAACTGCGCGTCATGATCGATCGTGAAGCACGCCGTATGTCGGGTTATCGCTATGGCCGCCAGATCGCCGATAAGTTTATGGATCTTCTTGCCCAGCAAAACGATCTCACCGTTGAAGCACGCGTAGCGCAGTTTTTAGCGCACGAAAATGATCCTCGCCTAACCGAGATCATCTCTCGCCTACAGGCGGTGTGCCATGATGCTGCTCGCGGAGGTAATTTCTAATGACTGACCACGCCCGTAATCAGCCTTATCACGAACAAGATCCGATGGTTGTGTTCTACTCCCTTAGCCGTAAGTTCGTGCAAAAAAAGGAAGATGAGGACAGAACCCCGCAGGAAGCGAAAGAAGTTATCTATTACAGCCTCGCGATTGGCCATCACCTTGGGGTGATCGACTGCCTGAAAACCTGTTTGGAATGTCCGCTGACGGGTTATCGGGCGTGGGTAGCCAAGCTACCGGAAGAGAGTACGGCACGCCGCAAACTGGAAGGACTTCCGCGCTACGGCGAAATCTGTATCGATAGCACGCATACACATTTGCTGGCCTGCGCTTTAGATAAAGCGCGTCCGCAGATGAATGAGCAAGAACAGACATGGACAGACGCACTGATCGCTGCGCTGCAGATGATCGAAAATGAACCCGCAATCTATCTGATGGTGAAAAGACGCGATGGCTAGTTTTTTAGAAGATAGTGCTCACCCCGTTAAGAATCTATTGTTATGCGTTGGCAACAGCATGATGGGTGACGATGGCGCTGGGCCATTGTTAGCCGAAAAGGTCACCGACCATCCGATAGCCGGTTGGGCCGTCATCGACGGAGGCACGTCGCCGGAAAGCTACTCCCACGCGATCCGCGAGATGAAACCAGAGCGTTTGATCATCGTCGATGCCACCGAAATGGGATTAGAACCCGGCGAGATCCGCATCATCGACGAAAAAGATATTGCCGAGCTGTTTATCGTCACCACACATAACCTGCCGCTGAGCTATTTGATCGAGCAACTGCGTGAAGATGTACCGGATATCACCTTTGTGGGTATCCAGCCCGCTATCGTCGCATTTTACGCCCCGATGATGCAGCCCGTGAAAGACGCCGTCGAAACAGTCTATCAGCGCTTGAATAACTGGGGCGATCAGGGCGGATTTGAACTGCTGGTGGCCTATGAAGATGAGTTTGGGGTGAGTAGCCAGAGCTGATTTTTATTTCCACAACGTCCCCCCGCCCCTGAACACTTCGCTTGATCTGCCCCTCCCCCTGAAAAGGGGGAGGCTGGGAGGGGGGATCTCACTTCGACAAAACTGTCGAACTCGTCACCGCTTTGATGATGTCGATCAGCACGTCTCTATCCCCTGAGCCCTTATAGTTCAATGCATTAGCCATCACCCACAAGGGGTATAAAACTGGCACAGTACATGCATATAAATAAGATGAATAAACATTAAATAGCGCTCGGCTTGCTGAGCGGTATGTATACGAGCCGGATTGTGTCCCTTCCGGCCGCATAAAATAGGAGCAATGTTGATGAAGAAAGTCATCACGGTCTGCCCTTATTGCGCATCAGGTTGCAAAATTAATCTGGTGGTCGATAACGGTAGAATCATTCGCGCTGAGGGTGCGAATGGCGTGACGAACCAAGGCGAGCTGTGCCTGAAAGGGTATTACGGCTGGGATTTTATCCACGATACTAAAATCCTGACTCCGCGCTTGAAGTCACCAATGATCCGCCGTGAACGCGGTGGGAAGCTAGAAAACGTCTCATGGGAAGAAGCGATTGAATTCGCAAGCTCCCGCCTGCTGGCTGTAAAAGAAAAATACGGCCCAGATGCCATCATGACCACCGGTTCTTCCCGTGGTCCTGGTAACGAAACTAACTATGTGATGCAAAAATTTGCTCGCGCAACCATCGGTACTAACAATATCGACTGTTGCGCGCGCGTCTGACACGGCCCTTCGGTTGCAGGTCTGCAGCGATCGGTCGGTAACGGCGCCATGAGTAACTCAATCGTTGAGATTGAAGATACCCAATGCATTTTTGTCTTCGGTTATAACGCCGCAGACTCCCACCCTATCGTGGCTCGCCGTATTATTAAGGCGAAAGCGAAAGGGGCTAAAATTATTGTTTGCGACCCGCGTTTCATCGAAACCGCGCGCATCGCCGACATTCATGTTCCGCTTAAAAACGGTTCTAACATCGCACTGCTGAATGCGCTGGCTCACGTCATCATTGAAGAAAATCTTCACGACCGTGAATTCATCCAACAGCATACCGAAGAGTTTGAAACCTTCCGCGATCTGGTCTTGCCATATACGCCAGAATCGGTTGAAGAAACCACCGGTATCAGCGCGCAGATGATCCGTGAAACCGCACGTATGTATGCCAAGGCACCAACGGCAACCATTCTGTGGGGCATGGGCGTTACCCAGTTCTATCAGGGTGTCGAAACCGTTCGTACTCTTACCAGCCTGGCGCTGCTGACCGGCAACTTAGGTAAAGCACACGTGGGTGTGGGTCCTGTTCGTGGTCAAAATAACGTTCAGGGCGCTTGCGATATGGGTGCGCTGCCAAATACTTATCCGGGCTATCAGTATGTTACTGATGAAGCCGCTCGCGAGAAGTTTGCCAAGGCGTGGGGCGTTCCTTCCCTGCCAGCCCATATCGGCCATGCGCTGAGCGAAGTGCCGCATAACATCGACCATGGTTTGATCAAAGCGCACTACGTCATGGGTGAAGATCCATTACAGACCGAGCCGGATCTGGCAACGATCCGTCGTACCTTTGAGAAGCTGGATATTCTGATCGTTCAGGATATCTTTATGACCAAAACCGCCGCCATTGCAGACGTCGTATTCCCTGCAACGTCGTGGGGTGAGCATGAAGGTGTTTACACCGCAGCCGACCGCGGTTTCCAGCGATTCTACAAAGCCGTAGAGCCAGTGGGTGACGTTAAACGCGACTGGGAGATCATTAGCCTGATGTCCACCGCGATGGGTTACCCAATGCACTACAACAATACGCAGGAAATCTGGGACGAACTTCGCGAGCTGTGCCCGATCTACTACGGCGCGACCTATGAAAAAATGGCCGATCTGGCCTACATTCAATGGCCATGCCCAACGCTCGAAAGCCCAGGAACGTCTTACCTGTATGAAGGCGGTAATTTCGATACCCCTAACGGTAAGGGCCAGTTCTATACCTGTGAATGGCGTCCGCCGATTGATAAAGTCAGCGACGAATTCCCAATGGTATTGGCTACCGTGCGTGAAGTGGGTCACTACAGCTGCCGCTCTATGACCGGTAACTGTAAGGCACTGGCTGCACTGGCAGACGAACCTGGCTTTATCCAAATCAATACTGAAGACGCCGCACGCTTTGGCATTCGCGATCAGGAACTGGTTTGGGTGCGTTCACGTCAGGGCAAAGTCATTACCCGCGCCAACGTGAGCAACCGTCCAAACAAAGGTGCGGTCTATATGACGTATCAATGGTGGATCGGTGCCTGTAACGAACTGGTTGCTGAAAACCTGAGTCCAATTACCAAAACGCCAGAGTACAAATACTGTGCCGTCGCGGTAGATGCGATCAAGGATCAGGAAGAAGCCGAACAGTACGTCGTTCGCGAATACGACAATATCAAACGTCGTCTGCGAGAAACCGCGGAAGGTTAGAGGTAGGTCGTTAAATATAAATGCCCCGTATTGTTTTCGGCAATGCGGGGATTTTTTATCATCTTGGATTCTCATTTTAAGAACGCTAACGTCCATGAGTTCAGAAACCTAAAGTCTCAATCCCGCCTTTTTATCAAATCAACACGTCCATTATCACCGCCAAGATCAACGAGTGAGATCTCCATTCCAACGATAATGTTGCCGATGTCGTGTCGCGCAAATTATTCGACACTTATGTCGAATTCCCCTGTCGAGCAGGCAATTCAACGCGCTATTTTTTGAGTTTAAAAAATAAGATTAGAAAGCAACCCGCTAATTTAAAACAAAAAAACACCCACAGATATACAGTTGGCATGATGTGTGCTTACTAGTACCGATAAGCAATCTGAGCATAGGCAGGTTCTTTCTGCCTCACTAAATATAATGAGAAATCAGGAGTTAATTGATGAACCGGTTCGTCATTGCAGATCCTAAAAAATGTATCGGCTGCCGCACCTGTGAAGTCGCCTGCGTCATGGCTCACCGTGAAGACAGCGAACTTCACAACCTGTCCAAAGACAACTTCACCCCGCGCATTCACGTTATTAAAGGGGAAAACGTCAGTACAGCGATCCTGTGTCGCCAGTGCGAAGATGCCCCTTGTGCCAACGTTTGCCCAAACGGTGCCATTACTCGCCAAAAAGACTTTATCTATGTGTCACAGGAAAAATGTATCGGCTGCAAAACCTGCGTAGTTGCTTGCCCATACGGCACCATGGAAGTCATCACTTCTCCGGTCGTTCGTCAAAACGGCGCCTCTGCCATGATGGTTTCCTCTAAGGCTGAAGCCAACAAATGCGACCTGTGCCACAACCGCGCTAATGGCCCTGCGTGCGTTGAAACCTGTCCAACCAATGCATTAAAGCTTATCGACCGCAATGCTATGCAAGACATGATCAATGAAAAACGCCGTCGTGCAGCGCTCGATACCACGATCGATTTCATGTTCTAACGGTTTCACATTTTAACGCTTTCATCTCATGCAGTTTTAAATCCTATTGATTGAAGTTGCCGTTTACTTGCAGCGACTTCAAAACCAAAAGGCTTGATTAACAACCATTCATTATCCCCGGTTCGGGGTAAGGTCTCGTTATGAATTCACCTACAGTGAATAACTCAATCGTTGTCAATAATCTCGACGTTGTGAAAAGTAAAGTCGTCACCGTCTGCCCCTACTGCGGCGCAGGATGCAAAATCAACCTTTGTGTTGAAAACGGTAAAATAGTCCGTGCCGAAGGCGCAAACGGCGTCACCAATCAGGGTGAGCTTTGTCTGAAGGGCTATTTTGGCTGGGATTTTCTCAACGATACAAAACTGCTAACGCCGCGCTTAAATGAGCCAATGATCCGCCGAGAGAAAGGCGGAAAATTTGAAGTGGTCTCTTGGGATGAAGCCATCAGCTATACCGCGCAGCGCCTAAAAGAAATCAAACAAAAATACGGCGCGAAGTCGATCATGCATACCGGCTCCTCACGTGGAACAGGTAATGAAACCAACTATGTGATGCAGAAGTTTGCTCGCGCAGTCACCGGTAATAACAACGTTGACTGCTGTGCGCGTGTCTGCCACGGCCCGTCGGTTGCTGGCTTGCAACAAACGCTGGGCAACGGTGCCATGAGCAACTCCATCACCGATATCGAAAACTCCAAATGCCTGCTGGTCTTTGGCTATAACTGCGCAGATTCCCACCCTATCGTGGCGCGTCGCGTGATTAAGGCCAAAGAAAAAGGTGCCAAAATCATCGTTTGCGATCCACGAAAAATAGAAACGGCACGCATTGCCGATCAGCATCTGCAAATGAACAATGGCACCAATATGGCGCTAGTGAATGCCTTTGCCCACGTCCTGATTGAAGAAAATCTTTACGACAAAAGCTACGTGGCTAATTTCACCGAAGGCTTCGAGGAGTATCGCAAAATCGTTGCCGACTACAGCCCTGAAGCCGTCGAAAAACTGGTTGGCGTTCCCGCTGAAGATATTCGCCAAGCCATGCGCACCTATGCAGCGGCACCTTCCGCCACCATTATGTGGGGGATGGGCGTCACTCAGTTTGGTCAAGCCGTTGACGTGGTGAAAGGCCTATCCGGTTTAGCGTTACTGACCGGCAATTTAGGCCGTCCTGACGTGGGCGTTGGCCCTGTACGTGGTCAAAACAACGTACAAGGGGCCTGTGATATGGGCGTATTGCCTAACGAATTCCCAGGCTATCAGTCAGTGACAAACCCAGAAATTCGCGCCAAATTTGCCAAAGCATGGGGCATCAATGCCGACGATATGGACCCTAACGTCGGCTATCGCATTACTGAAGTGCCGCACTTAGCTCTTGAAGGCAAAGTCAAAGCCTACTACATCATGGGCGAAGATCCCCTGCAAACCGAAGCCGACTTAGGCCTCGTGCGCAAAGGCTTTGACGCCTTAGAGTTTGTGGTGGTGCAAGACATCTTCATGACCAAAACCGCTGAGCAAGCCGACGTTATTTTACCGGCCACCAGCTGGGGCGAACACGGCGGGATCTTCTCCTGCGCCGACCGCGGATTCCAACGTTTCGGAAAAGCCATCGAGCCGAAAGGCAACGTTAAACGTGACTGGGAAATTATCAGTCTGCTGGCCACCGAGATGGGCTATCCGATGCATTACAACAGCAACGAAGAAATCTGGGATGAACTGCGCGAGCTGTGCCCGCTGTATTACGGCGCAACCTACGAGAAAATTGGGGAAATGGGACACGTACAGTGGCCATGCCCAACGCTCGATCACCCTGGCACGCCTTATCTGTATAAAGACAACCATTTCGATACCCCAACAGGAAAAGGTCAACTGTTCGCAACCGCGTGGCGTGCTCCGGCTGAGATCCCAGACGAAGAGTTCCCTCTGGTGTTGTGTACCGTGCGTGAAGTAGGACATTACTCATGTCGCTCCATGACCGGTAACTGTGCCGCGCTGCAAACATTGGCCGATGAACCGGGTTTTGTACAGATGCATCCTGAAGACGCTCAGCGTATGGGAATTTGCGATCAGCAAATCCTGTGGGTTGAATCCCGCCGTGGCAAAGTGATCTCGCGCTGTAACTACAACGAACGCATCAATAAAGGTGCCGTTTACATGACGTATCAGTGGTGGATTGGTGCGTGCAACGAGCTGACTCAGGATAATCTGGACCCCGTCTCTAAAACGCCAGAAACCAAATACTGTGCGGTACGCGTTGAGCCTATTATCGATCAGGATTGGGCGGAGAATTACGCCTCTCAGACCTATAACGAAATGAAATCGCGCCTGCGTCATCATGTTGAAGACGCTGAACGCATGATGGTTCATGCCTAATCGTTAGCACTTTTACTGTCACCTCTCTCTTTATGGGAGAGGTGAGGGAGAGGTGATAAAGAAAATATTCACTTTCCTAACCCTTTTTGCATACACGCTGCCCCACATCAAAGATGTTTATCGTTTAAATACGGAAAATAGTCATCTTTGATATGACGTAGTCTTCAGGAGCCACCTTGAGTCAAAACGCAATCTTGCTGAGAGTAAAAGGCAAAGTCCAAGGTGTTGGTTTTCGTCCATTCGTCTGGCAACTGGCTCAACGGCTTAAGCTGCAAGGCGAAGTGAGTAATGATGCCCAAGGCGTATTAATCGCCCTACGTTTACCCGCAGACATCGCACACTTCTGCCATCTTTTACGTCAGGAATGCCCACCGCTGGCACGCATTGACACTATCAGCAAACAAGAATGGCTCGGCGGTGAGCTGCCTCATGAGTTCTGCATTATTGAAAGCGGTCAGGGTCAAATGGATACCCAAATTGTGCCCGATGCCGCAACCTGCCCAGAATGTCTGCGCGAGATGAGCGATCCGGCCAACCGCCGCTTTGGCTATCCGTTTATTAACTGCACCCACTGCGGGCCACGGTTTACCATTATTCAGCGTATGCCATACGATCGCCCTTTCACCGCGATGGCGATTTTTCCGCTGTGTCCGACCTGCGATCAGGAATACCGAAACCCCGCTAACCGGCGTTTTCATGCCCAGCCGACGGCCTGTGCCGCCTGCGGCCCCCATCTGTGGAGCTGTAATAGCGCCGGTGGGCAGCCTTTTATGGGTGCCCATGCGTGGAAGGAAGTGATCGACGTACTGCTTAACGGCGGCATTGCGGCCATTAAAGGCATCGGCGGATTCCATCTGGCCTGCGATGCGTCCAACCCACACGCAGTACAACTTCTGCGCCAGCGTAAGCGCCGACCAGCCAAGCCTTTAGCCGTCATGTTACCCAATGAAAGCTGGGTGCGCGCCTATTGCCGAGATAACGTTACAGACGACTTACTCAAGCTTCTGAGCAGCCCTGCTGCCCCCATTGTGTTGCTGCAAAAATCTACCTTGGTATTAGATGACATTGCGCCGCAATTGGATGAAGTTGGCGTCATGCTGCCGTCGAACCCCGTGCATCATTTATTGATGCAAAAAATGGGTCGCCCCTTGGTGATGACATCGGGCAACGCCAATGGCTTGCCTCCCGCATTAAGTAACTCGCAGGCTTTACACGATTTGGCCGATATCGCAGATATTTGGCTGCTGCATAACCGAGATATCATCCAACGCGTTGATGACTCCGTTATTCGTTGGCAACCTCACGGCAGCGAAATGCTACGCCGCTCACGAGGCTACGTACCGGACGCGATTGATTTACCTGAGAGTTTCCAGCCGTTGCCTGCCGTGGCAGCTGTCGGCGGAGATCTGAAAAATACGTTTTGCCTGTTAAAAGGCAATCGGGCCGTGCTCAGCCAGCATCTTGGTGACTTAAGCGACGAACGCGTGCAGCAGCAGTTCGGCCAAACATGGAAATTGCTGCACCAAATCTATCAGTTCAGTTCTGAAGCGATCGCCTGTGACATGCATCCGGCCTATGCCAGCACCCAGTTTGCTCAGCAACAGGCTCAAGAACTGAACGTTGAATGTTTACCCATTCAACATCATCACGCTCATCTTACAGCCTGCATGGTTGAGCATGGTATTCCTTTAGATACGCCGCCGCTGATTGGGCTGGCGCTCGATGGTATTGGCTTTGGCGCAGATAACACCCTGTGGGGCGGTGAGTGTTTGCGGGTGGATTATCGCCAAATGCAACGCTTGGGTGGATTACCCGCCGTTGCATTGGCAGGCGGGGATTTGGCTGCTCGTCAGCCGTGGCGAAACCTGCTAGCGCAGTTGCTACGTTTTGTTCCCAACTGGCAAAGCTACCCTGAAGCCAAGTTTATTCTTTCTCACCCTTGGCAAGTTTTGCAACGGGCGATTGAACGCGGGCTCAATAGCCCACTGGCGTCATCCACAGGAAGATTATTTGACGCGGCGGCGGCGGCATTAGGCATTTGCCCTGAAGCGATCAGCTTTGAAGGCGAAGCCGCCTGTCGATTAGAAGCCTTAGCACAGCAGGCTCAGGAACGTCACCCGCCGGTAACATTGCCGCTGGATGCGCACAACAATCTCGATATGGCCGTTTTCTGGCAACAATGGCTCTGTTGGCAGGCCGCACCGGAAGATCGCGCCTATGCATTTCATTATGCATTGGCTAACGGGCTCTCAGATTTAGTGCGGGTTCATGCAAACGCAGAAAACTGCCGCACGATCGTGATGGCTGGCGGAGTCTTACATAACCGCTTGTTACGCAAACTTTTACAGCAAAATTTGGCTGAATTCACGCTGTTACTTCCGCAAGCATTACCGGCTGGAGATGGTGCTCTGGCATTAGGGCAGGCGGTCATTGCCGCCGCTCAGCGATGGGATGCGAGGGCGATCGCAAAGGCGTAAATGTTGCGCCATCACTATGCTATCAATCAGCTATCTAATGACGGTAATCAAGGTGCCACGGTGTGTATTCACCGAGGATATGCCCGCCATAAAAAATAAGATAACAACTATGCATGAACTAACCCTATGCCAGAGCGCATTTGACATCATCGAACAGCAGGCTCAAGCCAACAACGTGAAGCGCGTAACCGGTGTATGGCTGGAGATTGGCGCACTCTCATGTATCGAAGAGAGCGCCGTACATTTTTGCTTTGAAATCGTCTGCCGTGGCAGCGTGGCCGAGGGATGTGAGTTACACATCACGACCCAACCAGCTCAAGCCTGGTGCTGGGATTGTAGTCAGGCCATTACCGTATCAGCGCATGACGCAGGATGCCCACATTGCCAGAGCCATAATCTGCGCGTGGACAGCGGCGACAGCATGCAAATCAAACAAATCGAAATCGAATAGTTTTCGGGAGAGAATTTATGTGTACTACTTGCGGTTGCGCGGCTGGCGAACAGCGCATTGAAGGCGACGATCATCACGGTCACGACCATCATCATGAGCACGAACACCATCACGATCACCTCCATGGACATGAACACAGTCATGAACACGGTCATGATCACAGCCATGAACATGGTCACCACCATCATGAGCATGAACAAAGCCATGAACACGGTCATCATCATGGACATCAGCATCAGCATCAGCACTCGCAGGATGAACATCCTCAGACCGTAGTCGTGCACCACCATTATCATCACACCGGCGACGTACATCACCATCATTATAACTACGTACTTGCCTCTGATGCTGAACTGCATCTTCACGACCACAAGCATAAACACAAGAATAAGAACAAAAATAAGCACACAGAAAAGCGCCTAGAAAAGCATCTCGATAAACACGACGAAAAATTTACGCCAGAACAGCAAGATAACGATCTGCACTACGGCAAAGGCGAGGCGGGTAGCCATGCGCCCGGCATGACCCAACGCCGTATGCTGCAAATTGAGCAGGACGTTCTCGGCAAAAATAACCATCTGGCCGAGCACAACCGCGAGCATTTTACTCAGCAGCATATTGCCGCACTGAATTTAGTCTCAAGCCCTGGTTCAGGCAAAACAACGCTGCTGACGGAAACCCTCAAGCGTATTGCCGATCAATACAGCTGCGCCGTGATTGAAGGCGATCAGCAAACCACCAATGACGCAGAGCGTATCCGCGCAACCGGCGTTCCTGCTATTCAGGTAAACACCGGCAAAGGCTGTCACTTAGACGCACAAATGGTGCACGATGCGATGCATCGCCTGAATCTGCCAGACCGCAGCCTGCTGTTTATTGAAAACGTCGGTAATCTGGTGTGTCCAGCCAGCTTCGATCTTGGCGAACGTCATAAAGTTGCCGTGCTTTCCGTTACCGAAGGCGAAGACAAACCGCTGAAATATCCGCATATGTTCGCCGCCTCTTCGCTGATGATTATTAATAAAATCGATCTGCTGCCGTATCTGCATTTTGACGTTGAAGCCTGTATTGCCAATGCGAAACGCGTTAATCCACAGATCACCGTTATCCAACTTTCTGCCACCAGCGGTGAAGGAATGGATGCTTGGCTTGCATGGTTGGAGACAAACGTATGTGCTTAGGAATTCCAGGTCAGGTCGTTGCCGTAGGCGATGATATTCATCAAATGGCCATGGTTGACGTGTGTGGCGTGAAGCGCGAAGTCAATATCGCGCTGGTATGCGAAGGCTCACCTCAAGAGATGCTTGGGCAGTGGGTGCTTGTTCACGTTGGTTTTGCCATGAGCATTCTCGATGAAGCCGAAGCCAAAGATACGCTGGATGCGTTAATGGCGATGCAAGAAGTTGAAGAGGACGTGGGCTATTTCCTGCGTAACGGCGAACCCGCTCCTCAGGTCAGTGAAAAGTAAGGTGGTATGAGATATGCAGTTTGTTGATGAGTTCCGCGATCCTGAACTGGCTAAAAAGCTGGTTCAGCGGATTACAGAGCGGGTTCGAACCTTACCTTCACACTGCAAACTTCCCCTTCAACTGATGGAAGTTTGTGGCGGACATACTCACGCTATTTTCAAATTTGGCTTAGATCAGCTGCTGCCACCGAAGATCGAGTTTGTTCACGGTCCCGGATGCCCCGTTTGCGTTCTGCCAATGGGCCGCATCGACGAGTGTGTCGAAATTGCCAGCCAGCCGGACGTGATTTTTTGTACCTTTGGCGATGCAATGCGCGTCCCTGGGCGCCACGGTTCTCTGCTGGATGCCAAACGCAAAGGCGCTGATGTTCGCATCGTTTATTCGCCGCTGGATTCCCTCGCGCTGGCGCAGCAGAATCCAGACAAAGAAGTGGTGTTCTTCGGCCTTGGTTTTGAAACCACGATGCCAAGCACGGCGGTAACGCTGCAACAGGCGAAAGCGCTGGGGTTGAAAAACTTCTCGGTTTTCTGCCAGCACATTACGATCACGCCTACGCTGCGCAGCCTATTACAGCAGCCGGATGTACGCATCGACGGTTTTCTCGCGCCCGGCCATGTCAGCATGGTCATTGGCGCTCATCCCTATGAGTTTATCTGCGAAGATTTCCACAAGCCTTTGGTTATCACCGGCTTTGAGCCGCTCGATATTTTACAGGCGCTGGATATGCTGGTGGCGCAGATTGCCGAAGAACGCTGCAGCGTAGAGAATCAATATCGCCGCATCGTTCCCGATCACGGCAACGCTATCGCGCAGAAGGTATTGGATGAAGTATTCGTCACCAAAGAAAGCAGCGAATGGCGCGGCTTAGGCGAAATCGCCCATTCCGGCGTAGGCTTAAGCCCTGCGTATGCTCAGTTTGATGCTGAATTACGCTTCCATCCGCAAGAGCAGAAAGTTGCCGATGATCCAAGAGCGCGCTGCGGCGATGTACTTACCGGTCGCTGCAAACCGGCTGAATGTCCTCTGTTTGGCGTTGGCTGTAATCCGCAAAACGCATTTGGTGCGCTGATGGTTTCTTCTGAAGGAGCCTGTGCGGCGTTCTATCAATATCGTCGTGGGCTTGAATAAGAGAAGGTACGAAGAATGAGTGAATGGTCTAAAGATGATGTGATAACAATGGCGCATGGCAGCGGTGGCCGCGCGATGCAGCAACTGCTTGATACGCTGTTTTTGCCCCTGTTTAGCAATCCCGCTTTAGATGAACGTGAAGATCAGGCGCGTTTGCCGCTGAGTGTTTTCAACCAGCACGGCGATCGCTTGGCCTTCACCACCGATAGCTACGTAATCGACCCGATATTTTTCCCCGGTGGTGATATTGGCAAGCTGGCCGTATGCGGTACCGCCAACGATCTGGCGGTAAGTGGCGCTCAGCCTAAATATCTCTCCTGTGGCTTTATTCTTGAAGAAGGGTTACCGCTGGTTGATCTGGAGAAGATCGTACGTAGCATGGCGGCGACCGCGCGTGCGGCAAATATCCAGATAGTGACTGGCGATACCAAAGTTGTTCAGCGCGGTGCTGCGGATAAGATCTTTATCAACACCGCCGGTATTGGCGCGATCCCGAACGATATTCACTGGGGAACGTCTGAGATCCAGCCTGGTGACAAACTGATCGTCAGCGGGACGCTCGGCGATCACGGTGCCACGATCCTAAATCTGCGTGAGCAGTTAGGGCTTGAAGCTGAACTCACCAGCGATTGCGCGGTACTGGCTCCGCTGATTGCGCCACTGCGTAATATCCCTGGCGTGCGAGCACTGCGTGATGCAACCCGCGGTGGCGTAACCGCCATCATGCATGAGTTCGCCAATGCGAGCGGCTGCGGTATTGACGTCATCGAGCAATTACTGCCGGTAAAAAGCGCGGTGCGCGGTATTTGTGAACTCTTAGGGTTAGAGCCGCTGAATTTTGCTAACGAAGGAAAACTGGTGATAGCCGTTGCGCCAGAAGCTGAACAAGCGGTGCTTGATAGCTTACATCTGCATCCATTGGGTGTGGACGCTGCAACGATTGGCGTGGTGACTGAAGGGAAACAAGTGCGCCTAACCGGAATGTATGGCACCTCTCGTCTGCTAGATTTACCGCATAGTGAGCCGCTGCCAAGAATTTGTTGAGATTCGTGATTGTCCCCCTCCCAGCCTCCCCCTTCTCAGGGGGAGGAGCCGATCGAGCTCTGAATTAATATCGAAAGCTAAACTGCTCCCTCCCCTGCAAAAGGGAGGGTTGGGGTGCGGTTAACCTTCCTACCAGCCAATCGAGCGCTGAATTAATATCAAAAGCTAAACTGCTCCCTCCCCTGCAAAGGGGAGGGTTGGGGTGGGGTGGGGTAACTCTCTCCTCAGTAAAAGGAGAGAGGTATTAATCAATGAGCGCCTAACTTTCCTACCAGTAATTCTCGTACCGGTTGGTTAGTATTCATCGCCTGATACAAGGTTTCATACAGATCGTGGATTTTATCCAGATAGTGTTCCAACACGGCATCCATCGAACGGTTGTTAACCTTGCCATCAATCTGACCATTCTCATCGATGGTTGAATGGCTAATTTCCACAAAATGATCTTCGCCCTGCTCATCGTTCATGCGCAGGCCATACTGGATTTTTTTGCTGTAAAACTCATCTGCCAGCTTCACTTCAACCATAAAGTGATCAAACACCGTGAAGTTAACGCTGTCACCATCACCGCAGCTGAACTCATGAAAAATCTTCAGCTTGGAAGACGTCGCGGCTTTGATCAGGCTGCTTTTATACAGAGCCCATTGCGCCATTAATTTTTCATTTTTGTCATGGATATAAAGCGACTTTTCGGTTAATTCGCTGACCTTCATACTTCTTTGCCTCGCTCCACATTGTGGGTTGGAGTGTGTTACCTAGGGCATCGCCCCACTGATTGTTTGACGCTCAATCAGGCCGACATTCGGCAGCGTTGAGCGTTTCAATCACTACAAAAGCATAATCCGTGCCAATAAATAAAATAATTAAATAACCAATGTTATTCAGATAATTACGGGAATTAATCATTCAAAGTGACAAGATAAACAGGCGGGATGGTTCTGGCGAGTGATGACGTTTCGACACTTGTGTCGACACTATGACACGGGCGAAAAAACTGAGTTTTCGCCCGTATGAGGTGAAGTTTTTAGTCCTTAGCAGAAATGCCCAAGCGCTGCATGCGCGAAATCAGCGTGGTACGTTTTAGCCCAAGCCGTGCGGCTGCACCGCGAGGACCAGCCACAATCCCGTTAGATTCGCGCAGTGCCGACAGAATACGTTCGCGCTCGCTGGATTCACCGCCCTGTGCAGGCTCATGTGATGCTTTTTCCGCAGGGTATGTCACTGGCCATGAAGAAGGCGTCGCTTGTGCGGGTTTATGCACTAACGGCGGTGACAGGTGATATTGCAGCTCATTGAGCTGTAAATTTAATACCGGCCCACGCGTTAAGATAACGGCGCGCTCAATGATATTCTCAAGTTCGCGAATATTACCCGGCCACGGTAAATCACACAGCATGCGGATAGTTTCTGTTGGAATACTATCGATGGTGCGATTCATACGTTTAGCAATTTTGCGCGTAAAGAATTTCACCAGCAGTGGAATATCTTCTGGGCGTTCGCGCAGAGGGGGGATCACGATAGGAAAAACATTAAGACGATAATAAAGATCGCTGCGATATTCACGATCCAGCACCATCTGTTTCAGATCGCGATTGGTCGCGGCAATCAGGCGCACATCTACCGGAATAATTTTATTCCCGCCGAGTCGCTCAATTTCTCGCTCTTGTAATACGCGCAGCAATTTCGGCTGAAGTTCTAGCGGAATATCGCCCACCTCATCCAAAAATAGCGAGCTCTTATTTGCCAGCTCAAAACGCCCCATTCGCTGTGAGGTTGCGCCGGTATAAGCGCCCTTCTCATGACCGAATAAATCACTTTCCATCAGGCCACTGGGGATCGCCGCGCAGTTCATCTTAACCATGCGCTTTTGATTGCGCGTGCTGAGGTTATGAATTGCCTGAGCGATCAATTCCTTACCTGTGCCCGTTTCGCCAAGGATCAACACGCTACAGTCGCTCGAGGCCACCATTTCAACCTGTTCCAACACGCTTTTAATCGCCGCGCTCTGCCCAACGATTTCACCAAAGTCGCTGTCTTGGCGAATTTGTTCGGTTAAATATCGATTCTCGTGCACCAGACTATCTTTTAGGCGCGATATTTCACCGTAAGCCAGCGCGTTATCTACCGCGATGGCGATACGTGCCGCGATTTGGCGCAGCAGTTTAAGATTATTGTCACTGAATATCGCTGGCTGGCACTGCGCCAGCTTCAAAACACCCAGCACTTTATTACCAAAGATAAGCGGTAGCTGGCAGATTGTTTGATGACCAAACGCAAGCATCTGCGCTAGCTGGCGATCCTGCGGAGCGAGGCGCGTGGAGTCCTGCAAATCCATCAACAGCATCTCTTCGCTTTGTACTACCTGCTGGGCAAGTGAACCTTCCAACGGCAGATATTTTTGCTCACGCAGCACCGGCTTTCCGCTTTGATAGCAGGCAACATAAGCTTTAAAGCGATCTTCCTGCTCATCAAAAACAGACAGGCCAATATAGTCGATTCCAAAGAAACGATGGATCTCTTTAGAAACCTCCGCAGCCAGCCCATCAAGCTCAAGCTTAGAAGTCACGGCGTTCGTGACATCGACCAAAATACGGTAGTGATCGCGTTCACGGCGCAGGCTCTCTTCCTCAAGCTGAACATGTTCACGCTCAAGAATATTTTCTAATACGCTAGCAACCACCTCAGCCAACGGCTGGGCCAGAGCCAGCTCGCTTTCGCTGAACTGCTGATCGCCGTGTTTAATAAATTCAATGCCGCCTAATCTTTGGCGCGGCGTAGTCAGTGGCAGTTGATAATAGACGTTTAAATCACGGTACTGCGCCAGTTCAGACACCTGTGGAAATTGCTGAACAAATACATCTCGTCGGCAGCAAATAGGCTGCTGATCGGCCCAGACTTTTCCCCCAGGCCCCTCCGCTAACAACACGTCATTGGAGCAACGCATTTGTTTGCTTTCAGGTTCATAGCCGTAGTGAGTAATACGATTATGCAAAGGGTCAAGGCGCAAAATATTCACGCGATCGAAACGAATAACGGAAAATGACAAGCCGTGAAGAGCCCGCATCAGCTCAAAGAGAGTACGCTGTCCAAGCAGCGTTTGTGTAGCCTGATGCAGCATATCCTGCCAGACCGGATTCATTCTGGTTGAAGACTGTATTTTGACGGTATTCATAGCTGAAGATGATGCGCGTGAAATGATTAGAACCGCTATTCTACGGGAAGCGAAGGTCGGATAGATATGATCTAAACGGTTAAATATGGTAATTAATGCTAATGATATCAGAGTAAATAATAACTATTATTCTTTAAACATGTGCGTCAACAAATTGCTAACGCACATGAAACGTCACATTTCTATATCCGTCATAATTCAAGTTGCTTGAAGAATGACGAATATAATTTACAAAATTTCTAACGCTAATAACTCTTCAATCGTCTGACGGCGGCGAATTAAACGTGGCTGATTATTTTCAAATAACACCTCAGGCAATAGAGGACGGCTATTATAGTTTGAAGACATCGATGCACCGTAAGCGCCGGTGTCATGGAAAACTAAGTAGTCTCCAACCTGTGCAGCAGGAAGCGCGCGCGTTTCCACTTCCCCACCCGCCTTTTGCGTAAATACGTCGCCGGACTCACAAAGAGGGCCACCAATAACAGATTCAATCAGCGGTTGTTCGCTCACATCTCGTCCGTCTGCTGGCATAAGAGAAATATGGTGATAGCTGCCATACATAGCTGGGCGCATCAGGTCATTAAAACCGGCATCAACCAGAACAAAATGACGGCTGCCCATATTTTTAACCGAACGCACTTGCGCCACTAAAACGCCAGATTCAGCCACTAAATAGCGCCCTGGCTCAATCTCAAGATGTATTGGATGACCCAGATGGCGTGCGATACGTTCACGAGCGTCGTTCCACAGCGCATAGTAGTTCGACACATTGATAGATTCATCGCCCTGCTGATAGGGGATAGATAAACCGCCACCCGCCGAAATAGCCTGAATGTCGTGACCGAGTTCAATCACTTGGCGCGCCATAGTGTCACAAACCTGTGCCAGATGCTGGTAATCCACGCCCGAACCGATATGCATGTGCAAACCAATCAGCTGCAAATCATAACGTTTGATCAGCGCGAGCGCCTGAGGCAACTCTTCAAACCAGATACCGTGTTTGCTGTTCTCGCCGCCCGTATTGGTTTTCTGGCTATGACCGTGACCAAACCCCGGATTCACACGCAGCCACACCGGATGGCCTGGCGAGCGTTCGCCCAGTTGGGTCAGCATATCGGCTGAACCTGCATTCACAGGAATATTCAGTTCAACAACACGTGCCAGAGTGGCTTCATCTAATACATCCGCGGTAAAGACGATTTGGCTTGGGTTTCCACCCGGCTGAAAACCGGCCATCAGCGCACGTTCAATTTCACCTAATGAAACCGCATCAACCTTGACACCTTGTTCATGCATCAAGCGTAAAATATGAATATTCGAACAGGCCTTCTGCGCAAAGCGGATCACATCAAATTCACGTAGTTTTTCAATCTGTTGCTTAATGATATCGCCGTCATAAGCCCATACGGGGCAGCCAAAGCGTTGCGGTAACGCCATCAGATTGTCGATATTCAGCGCGGTAGTGTGATCATTTAGGGAACGTGGCATGAGATCCTCTTTGCGGTCAGTCTATTTTTTGTGTTGTTTGATGTTGTTCTCCGATTATTGCCACTGCACAAGGCTTAAATAAAATATCTATTTAGGGTCAGTCTATTCATTTATGATATGGGCTGTTCATCTTTGGAGCCCGCTGACCATGCCGCTAACTACGCCGCTGTCTATGCCTGCCATTTCCCTGCGCCAAATCGAAATTTTTCACGCCGTGATGACCACGGGGAATTTGACCGAGGCCGCAGCGCTGCTCAATACATCACAGCCCACGGTGAGTCGCGAACTGGCTCGCTTTGAGAAACTGCTGCAAATGCCGTTGTTTGATCGGGTGCGTGGTCGCCTAAGACCCACCGCACAAGGGCTTCAACTGTTTGAAGAAGTACAACGCTCCTACTACGGCATCGAGCGTATTGTCGATGCCGCCAAACATATTCGTCAGTTCCAACAGGCGCAGCTTTCCGTCGCCTGCCTGCCAGCATTCTCACAGTCGCTGTTACCTAATGTTTGCCGCACGTTTTTGAGTAAACACCAAGACGTAAGTTTGAACGTGATCCCACAGGAATCGCCGCTATTGGAAGAGTGGTTGTCTGCCCAACGCTATGACCTTGGCCTGACCGAAAATACCTACACGCCGCCCGGTACCGAACGCCAGACTCTAGCCACGTTCAACGAAGTTTGCGTTCTCCCCAGCGGACATCCTTTACTCAGCAAAGCTCGTCTGGCACCAAAGGACTTTGAGAACCAGCGCTACATCAGCCTTTCACCTAATGATAGCTACCGTCAGACGCTTGATGCGCTGTTTCACCGCGAACAGGTAAACCGCCAAATGGTGGTAGAAACGCACAGCGCAGCATCCATTTGTGCGATGGTTCGCCAAGGCGTGGGTATCTCTATTGTGAATCCGTTGACCGCGCTCGATTTCGTTGGGCAAGGGATTGAAATCCGCCCCTTTAGCATTGATGTTCCCTTCACCGTGAGCTTAATTCTGCCCAAGCATCGCCCGTCATCCGTACTGGTAAGTGCGTTTATTCATCATCTTGAAGGCTACATTGCCGAGGTGTGCCAACGCCTCGCTAAACCATCGCGCTGACGCTAAGAATAATCGGTTTTCTCTAGCCACTTGCCCTCTTTGTCTATACTGAAAGCAGCGAGTACGCCAATTTCACTAGATAATAAGGAGCCCAAATGGCAGGTAAACCACCCTATCCAAGACATGCAGACATTGTAGAAGTGAGAAAAGGTACGCAGGGCGCAACGGAAATTTGGTATGAGCTACGGGCAGACCATCCGCGCCCCAATACGCTGATTAGCGAGCACCCAACACACCAAGAAGCATTAGACGCTAAGCGTCGCTATGAAGATGAAAAGAAAGAATAATATGTTGGTGTTTACATAAAAAAACTCAGCAAAATGCTGAGTTTTTTTATGTCATTGCCGGTAATAAAACCGTTATTTGGTTAACGCGATAATACCCAACGTTAAACCCGCAACCGCTGCAGCCCCACCGGCAATGGCGCCAGCCGTTTCCCAGTTATCCTGAGTCGTGCCCTTCATGCACGTATCGGTATGCACCAAACGACCTTGAGAATCATAGACCGGTACGCAAGGCGAGTTGGTCGCACATCCGGCAAGCAGCGCCGCAACCAACGCTACGCCAATTAATTTTTTCATGATATGCCTCGATGAGCGAATGCTCTAAATCTCTATGTTGACGGATAAGACAGTATCACCAGCAAAGATATAAAGTGATGATGAATAATTGCAAAGTATTTGGATTGTAAAGAGTGTGTGGGAAAGCACTTAAATAAGGAGAAACTATGTTGTTGAACCGTTGTTTGACACCTTTTTAAAGGGCTTATTTAGCACCGAGCTAGAAATCCGCACAGTTATGTTTTCATCTATAGGGTGAACTTAAGTGCCACCCTATAGGATTATCCATACGCTCTTTAGCTTGATTTAGCGCAGCACTCACGGCTGGCGGCCAAAGCCAAGAGTTTAAGGCTGGCAGAATAGTAGTCTTCGCTAGGCTCTAATGATTCCGAGACCTGCCACATATCTCCGGTGGCTAAATATCTCACAGCACGCATTCCTGGCGACAATGGATATTCCGCCACCGCGTGAGTAGCTATATCAACCCATGCAGGCGTATTTTCAGCCGGCAGCGCTCCCCAGTAGTCGGTAAATATAGTGTTTTGCGGCAGCTTCTTGCTGTACCAGTTGAGGTATAGCGGAATACGCACCGCATCGTAGCTGAAGCGGGCGGGCCATCCTTCCGCCGGAGATAATTTTCCGTCCTTTTGCATTGCTACCCAATCCGTTGGTAATCGATGTTCGCCAAAACGCATATCGGCTAACAGCACTAATCCATCGTCGATTAATGTTTTCCATTGCTGGCTGTGTGAGTAGTGATAGAAATCGTTCCACGCAGGGAAGATAAAATACGATGGATTAAGGTTGATATAGTTTGGGTGTTTAAAACCCTCAACGCCCGGCAGCATAACGTGTTTATCAGACCACGTAACGATAGCGGAACGTAATAATGAACGCTGGATGTTTTCAGACGCCAGTAAATAATCGTGATTATTCCAATGCTGACCCGCGCGTAATAACGCCCAGCCAATCAGAACGTCACCATCGGTCGCATCATTACGATCGCTGACCTGATGCTTTTGCGGATCATAACGCCAAGAAAATAAGCTGTTATCCTGGCGCTGCAAATGAGATTTAGTCCAATTCCATAGCTGGTCAAAGGTTTCTTTATCATCATAAACATCCGCTAAAATCATTCCATATCCCTGACCTTCAGAATGACTAATTTGATTATTGCCATTATCAACAACGCGCCCTTCCGGCAAAATAAAATGCTGTTTATATTCACTCCAGCCCAAGCTTTCAGCCTGCGTTTGCCAGGTCATTAAACACAGTAAAAATAGACTGACTCCCGTCCAGTTAATTCTCTTCATTATTCTTTATCCTTATATTGGCACCTGAAATTTAAAGCGTTTTCACCGCCATACGTTAGAAAGGTGACAAATTCGCTCATGGCACCCTGAGTTTGCATCCACGTCGTCCAGCATCCTTCAAGCACAGCAGAAAAACCGGCCATCCACAGTTCGGGATCGTCAGCTTCAGTGGCATAGGGCCATGCTTGATGGCGTAAATTAATCCCCTGTTCATCGGCATCAATATTCACAATGCCCCAGCCGAAGTGACTCAATACCGCATTGGCACCGTCTTCAAGCTCACCCAGCGTCTGCACATCGCCAAGCGGAAATCGGCGCGCAAGATTCGCGCCAATCATATGCAGAAAAGCCCGGCCATCTTCGCTTTCCGCGGTTTGTAATATGCCGGAGAAAAACAATGCGCTCAGATCCTGCCACCCCGCCACGTACTGCTGTTGGCGATGATATTTTCTCAACGCCGGATTTATGGTCAGATTAGTCATCGTGTTAATTGTCCAGAAGATATTTAAAGTAGAGTTGAGCCGTTGCTTCCGAATATTCACCCACCGTGTCATAACCAACCTGACCACCCACGGATAATTGCGGGCTAAACTTATAATTACCTTGCAGCTTGGTGTTATAACTTACGCCAGTGCTATTTTTAGCCGCATAATGTGATTCTCTGCCATAGCCTTCATCCACCAGCCAATCGAGATTATTTTGCCAATCTGGGCGCGTAGGGAAATAATCACTTTGCTTCTGTGAATAAGATTGATAGCCGACGGAACCCGATAATTTATAGTCCCAGTTCCCTGCATTTCGGCTGTATTCAATCGGAAGTGAAATACTGATGTAATCCTGTGGACTAAAGTAACCACCTTGACCAAAACTGAAATTACTTAAGTTTTTAGAGAAATTCATATAGTCAGCGTTAACGCCGACTTTGAGTTCACGGTCGTCTAAATGTAGCGGACGGAAGTAAATCCCCGCGTTGCCAATGACCGCACTATTATCAGCGACGTTGTTACCTTGATACTGATAATAGGACGCGCCACCATAGGCACCAGCCTGTCCATCGTCATAGCTTAGGCTTACGCCGCCACCGCTCTTCGTGACCGCACCCCAAGATTTTCCGCTGTATTTATCCTTTGCCCCAACGTAAGACAGCAGGCTATCAGTCACCGCGCGACGTTCAACATTCATCGTCATCTGCGTGTTGCCCGCAATGGTAGGCGACCAACGCAGCCCACCTAATAGACGGTTGGAATCTTGCCCCAGCGGCGTCGTTCCGATATCCGCCTGATAGTTGTCGCCCGACAACGACAGCGCTATTTCGGCCCCGCTGCGTCGCTGCGAACCAGTGGAGTTGGCGGTGAAATCATCTGGCCCATATTGCTTAGGCTGAATGATCTGTTGTTGAGCCAAGTTGTAGGCATCTTGCGCATCGGTTTCTTCACGCATCGCAATTTCACAGGAGGCTGATGTTGGGTCCTGACAGGCTTTAATTCTGGCCGCAGACTTATCCGCCAAGGCTTTCCGTGCGGCATTCGCAGCGTCTACCGACTCTCCTGATGCTTTGAGTGATTCCTGCGTGGCTTTCCACGCGGCCGTAGCCTGCTGTAAAGCACCGGTACCGAAGCGGTTATTCGACTGCCCTGATGAGCTTCCAGCATTGAGCATCACCGGAGTCACGGAGAATTTAAGCCGAGACTCCCAGAACGGTACCGTTGAAAAGGCCAGCGAAGTTTTAGTTTCGGTCAATGCACCTAATCCACTTTCGCCATCACGGCTACGCAGGCTGACCGCAGACTCCGTCCAAGAGGCCAACTTTTCACGCATTTCATCCAGCAGTTTGCTGACCTGCACAATAGTTTGCGTGGACTTCACCGCTCCTTGCCCATTTGCAGAGGAAGACGTCCGAGCCTGCCGCTGCCACGGCAGTTGACCGTCATCTCTGAAAGCATCACTAACGGGAGTTTCATCCACAAATGGATTATCGGCTATTGGCAAACCGTTTATCGTAGCGTTCGAGCCGTGAATACCGTCGGAGAGCCCTTGCAGCTGGCTTTTAGCCTTGCGCAGCAAGGCGAGCGCGGTGCGAGAATCTCCGTTGCTGCGCGCAACTCTGGCCGCTAGAAGCAGATGTTCTGGCGTATTATCGTCGGGCAGTTGGCTGAGCAACTGCGTGGCCTGCTGGTTATCACCTTCGGCTAAGGCTAGATTGATAGCACCAATTCGAGCCTCTTTATTTTGGCTATTTCGTCCTAAAATATGCTGGTAGATCTGGCGAGATTCATTGAACATTTTGCCCGATTGGTAAACGCGAGCCATCGCCAGCATCAATCCGGTGTTATTCGGATCGTCATGCAGTTTCACGATCAGCAGATCCCATGCGCGAGAATATTGCCCCTCTTCACGCAAACGATCGACCTCCCTGATGGTGGTTCCTGATTTCAGACGTTCGATATCGGTCGCAGAACTGCGCGACAACACCAGCGGATTTGACATCCACGCATCCGCTTCTTGCGTTAATCCAGCCTTATTCAGCACGTCAATTTGCTGAGCATAGTCACCCGCCGAGCCTTTTACCCCTAACCGCATATTGCGTTGAACTACGCTAACGGCCTGTTTTGTCTGTCCAGTTTGATAAAGACTGGCAGCCAGATGCCCTGCATCCGAAGGTGAGCTGATATCGAGCTGGCTCAACGGCAGTAGCAAAGCGGCTGCGCCAGCGCTATCGCCCTGAGCCAGTCGTGAATCGGCCTGAGCCAAATCCTGATTGAACGCCGCGCGTCGACGTAGTGCTTTGATATCCGCGTTCCAATGATTACGCGGTATCCGGTCGATCTGGCTTATCGCGCTATCCCAGTGCTGGTTTTCAGCCTGATAGAGCGCGAAAACATAAATCCCGTCGTTGGTTTGGCTCTGAAGCGCTGGCGCGAGGATTTGCTCAGCCTGCGCGGCATCGCCTTGCTTTTTCAGCACTCGAGCCAGATCGAGGCGAACCCATACGTTCGTTGGCTGTTTAGCCATCGCCTGACGAAGTAGACGTTCTGCCTGCAAAGTATCCCCTGCCTGCATCGCACGGGTTGCTTCGTGGCGTAATGGATCTACGCTTATCGGCCCCTGCTCGGCTAGCTGATGCTGGAATGAAGCCGGCATTGATTTCATCAGTTCAAGCGCTTCATCAGATTTATTTTCTGCTTTCAGCACGTAGTAGAGCGATTTCTGAATATCAGGCGTCGAGGCACCGGCGCTCAGCACCCGATATGCCTGCTCGGCTCCCGCTAAATCGCCTTTACGGCGCAAAATGTCGGCGCGAAAAAGCGCCACCGCCATTTTCTCATCGCCGCTGCTGCTTAAAAGCGGTTCGCTGGCCGCCAATGCTCCGTTCCAATCTGACTGGCGAGCCAGATCTTTAGCCGCATCTAACTTGAGATAAAACTGGGACTTATTGGCCAAATCTTGCCATTTGGCGCTATCTGCCCCTTTTTCCGCCGCCGCGCGATTGAGATAATCCAGAGCCTGAGCAAATTTGCCCTGACGCATAGCGATAATCCCCAATCCTCCGATCGCATTGCTGTTATGTGGATCTTCATCAAGCACGCGCTGAAACTCCGTGCTGGCGTCTTTTAAATCGCCTTTATTCACAGTGTCAAAACCGCTGGCAACTTGATTACCGGTAACATTATTAGAGAAATGTTGAGCAAGCTCCGCGTCATCAGGATGCCCTTGCTGATAGGCCTCATACAGCTCACGATCCGCCGCTTTGGGGTGTAACCACAGCAGCGCCTGACGCCAAGCTTTATCCGCTTCGGGCGACGAAGCCCCTAATGAACTCAGGATAGCTATCCCGTCCCGGCGGCTTGACTCTTGATAGGTCAGGATCTGCCCTAATGCCAGCGCGGTTTTCCTGTCGCTCGGTGCATTTTGATACCTTTGTTGCAGCGCCTGAATAGCCTCTTCGCGACGCTCTGGAATAGCTGCCAATGTCTGATAATATTCATTTTCCAGCGAAGATACCGGCATCCCCTCTTTGAAGAGCGCCTCATAAGCCGCTGCCGCACCGGTAGGATTTCCACTGCGGGCCAAACGTCTGGCATCTTCTAACTTGGCAGGCGCAATTTTCATTGCGGTAGTTTCACCATCCAGATCCTGTAACCGCCCGCTGTCTGGACTCACCTGCTGAAGCTGTTGCTTCCATTTCGATGATTCAGTTTTATTCCCTTGTTGTAGTGAATAAAGTGCCAGCAAATACAATGCTTCAGCGTTATTTGGATCGACGCTGAGGACTTTTTTCAACACGCTTTTAGCATCGTCAGGATGCCCGCGCTCATGCCAATACTGCGCCTGATTAAATAATTGGCTGAGAACGGCACTGTTCTCTCCACCGGCCGCCGAAGCTAACCAAGGCAAGGATAATAAGCATATCCCTGTCAATCCCAGTCGCTGTAAGGGCAATCTGGCTTTATTGTTTTTCATAATGATTCCGTCAGATATTACATTCGCGGGTGATGCCCTAGCGGCGGTGTCCAATAAAATTCTTCAGACGTTGTTCAGCCTGATTTTTGAGATAGGCGTATGCCAGTAGCCCCATGGCTCCTGCTAACAAGGCACAAATCAGCCCCAACACCACAATGTGCTGGTTGGCATACCAGATAATTTGCAGATACCACGGCATTTGCCCCGAGACATAGTGAGGGCCAACGGTCCAGCTATGGACGCCATCGGTTTTGTCGATAATCGCGATATCGCCGCGAATGCCAGCGTTGATGGTTGGGTTACGCAAATCGGCTGGAAGCAGCGCTAACTGTTCGTCCTGCGTTGCGGTCGCAATGACCACGCTGCGCGCCTTATCCCACGGTGATTGATAGCTAATAAAACCGCGCCACTCTCCTGCGTATGAAAGATAACGATTTGCACTTTTGCCATCGCGCCCCCAATCTCCTTTTAAGAAGGCCAGCGCCTGCTGCCAGTAATTTATTGGGCGTAATAGAAGCTGTCCTTCCTGAGTTTCAAACGGACTTTTCGCTAACAATGTCTGTAACAGAGGGCGCTGGCTCATGGTGGCAACCACCAGCAGATCCTTGCCTTTGAGCAAACGAGGATTTTGATGCAGAACTTTATCGCCGAGGTAAATCTGCATGCCGTGCGTCGTTACACCGGTCGCGTTACCGCTGCGCGCCATGAGCGTCATCAGCGTGCTTATTTCAGTTTCTTGCGGATGTTCGGCGAGCAAAACAGCGGTCTGCGCTAAATCTGCCTGACGCGAGAAAGGAAAACTGGCACCGATGAAATAAGACAGATTAGGCAATTCGCTAAAATGCCAGGTATGGCTAAGATCGATGGTCGAATCAGGGCTAATAAAGCTTTTAATCGTGTTGTCACTTAATACCTGACACGGTGCATCAGGCTTCGGTTTTACCGAGAACCAAAACTCAAACTGATTATCGCCATAGATTTGATACGGCTGGATATGCAGCGTTTTTTGCTCCTGACGCGAATAGCCTCCCAAGGTATGCCATAGGGTTTCTATTGCCCCCGATTTATTCACCGGTAGCGTTCGCAGAAAGTGGCCATTGAGAGATACGCCCAGCAGTGAGTGCGCTTCATCAAGCCACTCATTCGACGGGAAGTGATAGCCCATCGAAATGGGAATCGTGCTTCCTTCCCACATGAAAAGATCGGGCGCGGCGCGAAATGCCACACGAATGTTTTCATGGTTTATGCCACGAACCACCAGTTTGCTGTCGTCCTTCATCAGGCTACTCAGCGTTACCGGACGCTCGGTATTCACCCAGCGAGGCGCATCATAAGGCACACGTGCGGGAATTTTATGTTGGGCAATCTTTTCCAACAGAGCCCCTGCCGGCAACGTGTTGTGAGTCAGCGCGTAGGCTGCGCTCAAGAACTCATTTTTATTGTGCCCACTCACGACCAACAGTTTAGACACGGGATTGTTTGGATTATCGGTAATCCACAGTGACGCGCCCGCATGTTCTGGAATGGTAAAATCACCGATAGTGGCACCCGCATGCGCAAATACAATGGCGCTACTTTCAGGCAAGCGTCCTAACGACACCGGAATATCAACGCCTTTATAATCCGCGTGATAGCCAAGATAGCCGCTGACTACCGCAGCAGCAGTGAGAGCATCAGCGTCAGGTGTCGCAGTAAATACCATCCCAACTTGGCTGCGGCCCATCTCATAGGTGTCAAGAAACGGCCAAGGAAACCGAGACAAGGTGGGCGCAATATTTAAGCGCAGCCCCTCATAGTCGATCTGGCTATCGGGCATCACCTGTAGTTGATAACGAACATCACTTTTTACTTCGCACTGCAACGCTTTGCTGTTGTCCAATGTGATGCTGAGGTTATTCACGGAAACCAGCATCGGAGCCGGTATTTCAAGATTAAAGCTGTTGATATCATCCACGGCCTGACTCAGCGGCAGTTGCCCCATATCTTGGCCATTCAGCATCAGATTTAAATAGTGCTGCCCATCCACTAACTCATTGGACACTTTAATTTTCAGCAGCAGGTGAGCGCTGGTGATAACTCTGTCACCGGGTAAAGTGAACGTGAAGCCGCTTTGCGTCTGGTGCCCATCGATTTTCAATCCATCAATAATGCCCGCATCACGCAGTGATAACGTTCCATGGATTTTGGTCTGTTCTAACGCCTTTGCCGCCTCGGCTGATGGCTCTGCTTCTGCCTCTTCTACGCCTTCTGGAGCCGACGGCTCATCTGGCGTCGCCAATGCAGCAGGCTGGCTGTCGGCGGTAACCGGTGATGCTTCCGGCTCCGGCTTATTCTCCGGCGCGGTTTCCGCAGGACGAGGCAAGGATAGCGCCGAAAATGAATCATTTTCCGAAGCAGATGGTTCAGACGTGAGCGGCTGAGCGAAGGCATTCAGCGCAAAGAAGCTGCTGATAATGGCTAATAATCTCAGGCGATTCTGCTGATGGCGCATAGCGGCCATTGAAAGCATCATGCCGACACCTCCGAATTACCCTGTTTTGTCATTTGTGGCTTCGCCGCCTGCTGTTTCGCCAGCTCTTTTTCCGCCCGTTTACGCTGGCGACCACGCCAGAAAATGCCCCACAGGCGAGCAGCGCTGCTGATCACCCCTTTCATAGAGTGCGATAGTCGATCAGCCGCATGTGGCGTTTCCAACCACGCATCGGCACGAGCCAAGACAACGCGCACCAGCTCTCGGCGCTTATGCAAACCAACATCACCAAATTGCAGACGCAGGCTATGGTCATTACTGAAGACTTTCACCGCAGGAATACAAACTTCAGAATTATTCAGCAGAAGTTCAACTGCCTCGACATCGTGGTCTTTTAACGCTGGCGACGGGTTCACCAACTGAACGCCGCCCATGGAGAGATCGCGGGTTTCAGTTCTGATGCTGGCACCATTGGAAAAATGCACCACGGCGGGGATCTTGATATCGATACGGATGCTTTTGCGTACCTGTTTGGATTCGTTGGCGACCGCAATCGATGCCAATAAGATCAACAAGCTATAGATAGCCCATGCCACGTTCAGCAGCAGCACATAGGGTTCAATACCCAGCGACTTGAGGGAGAAAAACCGCGCCAAACCGGCAATGACACCGCAGAAAACCAGCACCGCAGTAATGATGTGCGGCATCACGATATGCCTATCAAAGTATTCTTGATCCAGCGTGTCGCCTTTGTCCGTCACGTTAAACTTGCCGCGACGTGGTGAAATCAGCGTAAGCAGCGTGGGAATAACCAAGTGGAAACACATCACGGTTTCATACACTTCGCCCCAGAAGGAGAAGCGATAGCGCCCGTTCAAGCGAGAATTCAGCACGGTTGCCATCACCAAATGAGGTAATGAATAGGCGAAAATCATGCTGGCAGAAGAGGCAATAATATTCTGATTTAGCAATAAATACGCCAACGGCGCGGTGAGGAAAGCGATACGCGGCAAACCATACTGGAAATGCAGAATGGCGTTGAGATAGCACAACCGTTGTTGCCATTTAAGCCCACGACCAAACAGCGGGTTATCTAAACGCAGGATTTGCGTCATCCCTCGTGCCCAGCGTGTTCTTTGAATAACATGCAGTGTTAATCGCTCGGTGGCCAAACCGGCAGACAAGCGCAATCCAAGGAAGGCCGACCCCCAGCCCAAACGCTGCATTTTCAGTGCGGTATGCGCATCCTCAGTCACGGTTTCAACCGCAAACCCACCGATTTCCTCAAGCGCTTCACGGCGGATAACTGCACAAGAACCACAGAAAAACGTCGCATTCCAATTGTCATTGCCCTTTTGCACAGGGCCATAAAACAGCATCCCTTCGTTAGGAGCATCGTTGGCAGCAGGCAGATTCCGTTCAAACGGATCTTTAGAATAGAAATAGTGCGGCGTTTGAATCAGAGCCAGTTTTTTATCTCGCAGAAAACTTCCCACTGTCGCTTGTAAGAAGCCGCGCGTTGCTACGTGATCGCAGTCAAAAATGCAGATTAATTCGCCGTGGGTTTTCGCCATGGCTTTATTCAGATTCCCCGCTTTCGCGTGAGCATTATCAGAACGCGTGATGTAACCAACGTTGGCCTCGGCGGCAAAAACCGCAAATTCGCTGCGTTTGCCGTCGTCGAGAATATAAATTTTGAGTTTATCCGCTGGGTAATCAATACATTGGGCAGCCAGCACCGTATCGCGCACAATATCGAGGCTTTCATTGTAGGTAGGGACATAGACATCTACCGTTGGCCATACCGACATATCATCTGGCAACGGCTCAATTTGACGCTCTAAAGGCCAAATGGTTTGCATGTAGCCGAGTACCATAATCAGCCAGGCATAAATCTCAGCGACAAAAAGCCCCCATCCGAGCACGGCCTCAATCCAAGAATTAAACGACAAGGTTGAAGTCGCCCGCCAGTAGATATATCGAGTTGCCATCAGTAGAGATAACACCACTAACGTGGTGGATATTTTCTTATTCTGGCTACGCCCTAAAATAAACAGCACACCGATCATCATTAGGCCAAAGATAAACTGCTTATGCGCAGACATCGGCGTAAAAATGATAAGGACAGATATAGGTAACAGTATCAGCAGTGATAATAGTGAAATCAGGGTGCGTTTCATGGGCGATTACCGGTCAATTTCAACATGGCACCGTTCTCACCCACGGTGATATCTAGCAGTGCAGAGATTTTTTGTTCAATCGAATCAATATCGAACAGCGCCGCCGATGAAGGACGATATTCCCGCAGCTTTTTTTGACTGGTTAGCGCAGCGGAAACAGAGCTATCACGATGAATATTGCCAAGCAGCCTATCGCTTAAGGTTTGCTTGAAGTAAATTTCAATATCATGGCTCATTTCATAGCGAGAATCGGTCTGGTTAAGCACGTAGTATTGGCTACCATTTTTATTCAGCGGCATATCTAGAAAACGATTATCTTCAAGCTTACTTAACAGCGCGGGAGATATCCCATCAGGCTGAAGCATAACAATATGCATATCGACTAAGGGTTGTATTTGGCGCAGTGCCATATGCGGCCCGCTCGGCATATCCACGATCACCACTAAACCAGGAAATAGGTTTAATTTTTCTAAGCCACGTACGACTAAAGCAGGATCTTGATGAAGCAGAAACTCAAAATGGTTATGCTGTTGAAACGTTGCATCACCATAAGGCAATAAATATAAATTCGTGCCGACTTTATGAATATATTGAGTCCAGTCTGGCTCATTGCCAATATTGGGTACAAAACCCTGAACAACGCCATCGCCGATATTAAAATGCAGTAACAATGAATTCTGCACATTAAGATCTATCAGTAAAACCTTATTTCCTCGATGAGCATAGGCACCAGCCAAATTGACGGCCAAACTCGAACGACCGCTTCCGCCCTGAGGAGAACAAATACAAATCATCGGCATGATGCAATCCTATCGAAGAGTGTTTTAAGTGATAATTCACGCTGTTCATCAGAACGAGCAGTATGATTTGAGGTTTTCTTAGCGTGTGAATTAAAAAGCGCTTCAAAACGCTGTTTTTTATCTTCACCGAATTCAGGGGTTATATATTGGGATGAAATAACAGGCTGACGAGCAGTGTTCTCTGAGATAAAGCGCGGGCTCTCATCAAACTGAGAAGGTATCCCGTTGTCCGTATGCTCTCCAGCGGAGATAGAAACTTTTTCCGTTGGAGACGGTGTCGAATATATTTTAGTTGTATTCGCTTTCTCTTTAATCGTTGATTTAGCCGTTACATCTGAAAAATCAGACAGGCCAACGGTTGAAATAATAGAAGAGTGAAATTCACTCTCATTTTTTAATTTTTCAATAATAGCCCACGGGGTCAGTAAATTTTCTACATTATATTCAGATAATACTTTGTAGTTACTTAACCCCGTTTTTTCCTTAAAGCCTTTGATATCATCCAAGCTTTTCATCAATAAACCTCAAAATAATCATGTTAGAAAAACAGCAAAATGAAGATGCTCGCCATTAATAAACACAGAGAACGATGAGCTTTATCACATCGCTAACCATCACGAAGGATGGCAGCTGGCGCCGGACGGCTCTGCGTGAAAATCGCTCAAGCAATAGACTAGTTGCGATCGGTCAAAAATAGAATATTTTCATAAAAATCAGAAAAACAAAGAACAAAAATCCACAATTAACATCATTTATAGATTTTTGGTTCACAGTTCTGACATTGAAAAATTCAAAGGATGCAGATGCACCCGCTGAAAAGCTCAGGTCTAGGCAAATTTACTGGTTAGCCACGCATGAAATAGTGGGCCAATATCAGGGTGAGCCATTGCGCTTTCAACAAATGTTTGGGCATATCCCAGTTTATTTCCGCAATCATAGTAGCTCCCCACCATGGCATAAGCGGCAACTGGTTGTGATTCCATTAACGTACTGATTGCATCTGTTAACTGAATTTCCCCACCAGCACCGCGTGGCGTACTGGCTAATATTGGCCAAATTTCAGGAGGAAGAATATAACGCCCCACAATCGATAAGTTAGAAGGCGCACTATCTCTAGCCGGCTTCTCAACCACCCGTTTAATAAGAACGCTTTCACCTGGATTAGCTTCAACACCTTGGCAATCAACAATACCATAATTAGAAACATCCTCTTCGGGTACAGGGGAAACCATCACTTGGCTAATAGACGTACTTTCATAGCGCTGTATCATCGAGGCTAAATTATTGCTTTTATTTTCCACACCATAAAGATTATTCATAATGACGTCCGGTAATAACACCGCAAATGGCTGCTCCCCCACTAATGATTGGGCGCACAGTACCGCATGACCTAATCCTTGTGCTGCGCCTTGTCTCACCGAAACAATAGAAACATCAGCAGGACAAATAGCTCTAACGTCATCAAGCAATTGATGTTTATTTTTAGATTCCAACGTCGATTCAAGCTCAAAATTTTTATCAAAATGATTTTCAATTGCATTTTTTGAACTATGCGTAACTAAAATAATTTCTTTAATTCCCGCAGCAACACATTCATCAACAATTAATTGAATTAATGGTCGGTCAACTAAAGGTAACATTTCCTTAGGAATTGCCTTGGTTGCTGGGAGCATACGCGTCCCTAATCCAGCCACAGGGATAATGACTTTTTTAATTACGCTCACTGTATACCTCAAAAATGAATATCTGTTTAAAATAAAAATTGGGTAAAGAATAACGATAATAAAACACCATCATAAAACTAATGATGATTAAGTAACGCATCTGGCCACTGGTCAAACGGTACAGGACGTGAGAAATAATATCCCTGAGCTTTCTCACAGCCCATAGCTTGCAGCTTATCCGCAACCTCTTTGGTCTCAACGCCTTCGGCGATAAGCGGCACATTAAACCCTTTAGCCAGCAGTATCACAGCGGAAATAATGGATTCATTTTTCTTGTTATTCAGCACATCCATAACGAAATTACGGTCTATTTTTAACGCATCAAACTCAAGCTTGTGTAGATAAGATAGGCTTGAGAAACCCGAGCCAAAATCATCAATAGAAACACTCACGCCCGCAGTACGCAAAACAGCCAAGGTCGATTTAAGCAGTTCATCGCCCTTAATCATGCTTGTCTCGGTAATTTCGATACAGATATTACGTGGCGACAATCCGGCTTTTTCGATAGTTGTCAGAATATATTCACAAAAATCAGGCTGGGCCAGTTCAATAATAGAAACGTTAATGTGTAGCTTGAAGTTGCTAGAGCAAAAGTTATTTGCAATGCGCGATGCCAGCTCCTGACACGCCTCGGCGATAATCCATCTACCCAGTTGAATGATAAAACCAGACTCTTCCGCAACCTGAATAAACTGATCGGGCCTAACCATTCCTAATGCGGGATTTTCCCAACGAATCAAGCACTCAGCTTCTCTTACTTCTGGATCACCTAACGTAATAATCGGCTGATAAACAAGGTAAAGTTCATTATTGGGGATGGCGCCATACAGATGGTTCAATATGTTAATATTTTTCAGTGCGAGCTCACGTAAAGAGTCGTCATAGACTCGCGCATTCCCATTTTCTTGATGAAGAGCAGCCTGCTGTGCAATATTTGCGCTGATAATCAATGTTTCGAGCAGATCACCTTCGGCACAGGAAACGATGCCAACGTACCCCATGAATACGTGCATGCTATTCACATACTCACTCTCGGCTGCCTGCATAAGATTCATCAACCGATGAATATTTTCACTGATATCTTTCTCGCTGGAGCCTGGGCAACAAATAATTAAACGCTCAATAGAATCGCGCGCCACGATGACGTGGCTTGGGAAATATTGATAAAGAAAGTTAATAAATGACTCGAGATAGCTAATGGCATAGCCATTGCCAAGGTTGTTTATCATCGTCTGTAGATTACTGAGCGTAACCACACCGACTACGCCACGGAACGATGAAGATATAGTTTTATGTTCGGCCAGCAACCCTTTACGAGTGAGCAACCCAGTTTCACTATCAATATTAATCTGGTTTTCAAGGCGGGCAAAAGCCGTATCCAGATCGCCCGCCATTCTATTGAGTGCGTTATCGAGCGTCGTTATCTCTTTAAATGACCAGCTGTAGTTTCTGTCAATTTTGCGTCTTAAGGCGATATCAGGTGCCTGTTCCGCAATTTTACGTAACGGATTAACAACTACAGAAAGAATACGGTGTGATAAAAAACAGCCTAATAACAATACAATTCCAGCGATCAGCAATGTCATATCACGATATTTAGACAGCTTACCGGTTAGCTCATTCTCTGAAACCAGCACCACCATTTTCCAGCCTTTCAGGTTGAGCGAATCGCCCACCTGAATAACCTTGCTGAAATAACGGGTACCGGAGATATCAATCCGATTAATACTAGTATTGTTATCGCGAACATATTGAGCCGTGGCTTTAACCACAGCCTCTGAACTGTCTTTCACATTCGGAAGATCGGCTCCACTTTGCTCGGCTAAGCCTTGGCTCCTTTTCCCCTGAAGCAACTCTGGCGCTGAAGCGGCAATAATCTGTTCTTTATCATTAACCAGATAGATAAGGCTATGTTCTGTCGCTGTCAGATTGGCTAAGAATCGGTTAAGACGACTCAAGCGCAAGTCGCTTGAAATAACACCGATATAATGACCGTGTTTATCTGAAACGGGAGAGCTAAAGGAAATGCTTACCCCTGATTCAGAATTAACATCTCGGTATGCATTGCTCCACATTGAACGTCGAGAGGCATTGACAGCACTAAACCAAGGTCGGTCAAAAAGATTATAATCATCAACGCTATAGAGCACTGGACTCTCACTGGTTCCATCTTTATAGAACAGCAATTTATTGTGAGTCTCATGATTCTTTTTAATTTGGAACGTCCAGTTCGTCTCAAGATCGCGTCCAAATCCAATGTAATTCCCTTGAACGCTACCAAAGGCGATTGAGCTAAGCAGAGATTCTTTGGAGAAAGTCTGAGTCATCACTTTATACAAATAACCTTCGATCTGTTGGAAAGTGAGATCCCAGTTATCAGTGTCTAGCGTTTTGATGAAAATGGTTGCAATAGAGTTTGCTTGCTGAGGAATATGAATATAGTAATTAAGCGCATTACTCACGGCCTCACCGCGAGTATCAATAATGCGCTCACTCATAACATTCAACGTCTCATTTTCACGATAGAATTGAATGTACATGACACTCAAAATCATAATTAATGAAAAGATGAAGAAGACAATAAAAATAGCGGTTCTCAGCGAGAGTCTAATTTTATTCAGGATCATTTTTACTTATCTCCTCCGAACGAAATCGTATTTTTTCCTTTCTTCTTCGACTTATACAGATTTTGGTCCGCAATATTCATCGCCAATTCGACATTCCCATGACATTTAGCCATGCCAATAGAGAGTGATGGCGTAAATGTTCCACCATCAGGCAATTCAAGCGCCTGTTCGTTAATGGTATCCAGCAAACGTTGAGCTGCTCTTTGTGCGCCAACTTCGTCGGTTTTAAACAAGAAGATTGAAAACTCATCGCCGCCCATGCGAACCACGATATCGTGATCGCGAAGATGCTCTTTCATGCGATAGGTACATTGCTGCAAGACCGTATCACCAAATGCGTGGCCCCAAGTATCATTAACCGTTTTAAAGTTATCCACATCAATGGCCAAAATATAGCAAATACCCTCAGTTTCACGGATACGTGGCAAATAGCGACGGTTATAGACACCCGTGAGTGGGTCAATCATGTAGTTGCCACGCAGCTTGCGCAGAGAATAAAAATAGTAGATTGATTGAATGCAACGTAGCAGCGCCATCAGCGTTGGGATCAAAATAAGAATGATCAATTGTCGGTTATATGTTGCTTTGGTTTGGTCTAATAAGTTCTTTGCCAACTCAGGAAAGCGATTATTATCAATAGCAATATCATGATAAATTTGGCGAGCATCCTGATCGCGCGCTTTGAGATAAATATTCTCTGCAAAATGCTCTTCTTCGAACTTTACTGCATCCGAAATTTTTGAGTTAAAAATATCACTGACATAAGTTTTATAAATCCCAGCGACATTTTTTTGATATGACTCATCTTTTTCTACGCGTGAATAAATGATGTCATTTATTTTAGTCAAATATTCAGACTTCATGATTGAAATACTGAGAACGCCTTCTAGGTCTGAGTTCATTTTATCAATTTTGTAGTAGAACATAACAAAAC
Source organism: Hafnia sp. (assembly GCF_036648275.1). Classification (NCBI taxonomy): domain Bacteria; kingdom Pseudomonadati; phylum Pseudomonadota; class Gammaproteobacteria; order Enterobacterales; family Hafniaceae; genus Hafnia; species Hafnia sp. The sequence goes on from NZ_JAVXIQ010000006.1 coordinate 80,003, forward strand.
AGATCAAACTCACTACCAGCGAAGCTATAGTGATGAAATGATGAAAGTTGGTTGAACGTGTAGAAATGTCGTCACTGAGCTTCATAGGCGCTTATTCAATATACCATGGAAAATCGATTGTCATTAGGGTTCAGCATCCCTCCGTGGCGGCGTACTAAAATGCGTAGCGGCTAATACTGTTTCGTCACCCAATGGATAGATGCATCGTCTGCGTTGGCCGCATTCCGGCATCCGTTCACAAAGAAAGACACAGTATTTCCTAGCTGACAAAAGAATAGCAGCCAAAACCTCAGCTGGTAATTTATACTTAAAATCACGCAAAACTCAGAGTAAAATTAAACAAAAAAGCTTAACTTATAGGTTTTTATCTCGCATTTTTGTATTGATGTAAATTTATACAAAAACAAACCTTGATGTAAGATGTCGAATCTCGAATGGAAGCAGCAAGAGTGAATGTGAAAAAGCATACTGGTAGTAGTCAGATGAATGGTTATTGATAACCTAGGCCACCAACAGATAGGAAAACAAAGAATTAAAACCTATATATTAAGTTTCAAGCAGACAATATTATTAAATAAATTAGTTTTATAGTTATAAACACCAATATAAAGTCAGTCATGTTAGCATAAATACTACAAACCAAAATCAGACATTAAGACCTAAGAATAATCTGCATGGAAAATGTTATTACCAACAATAGTTTTCTACGTTTAGCCTTAGAGGAGATCATCATTTTCACCTCTGCTGAACTCAAGGAGAAGAAAATAGCGATTATTGATATTGATATTAATGATACCTATGGTGTCAATTTGTCATCAATAAAAAGTGCCGACAAATGCATTATCCTTTGTACTAAAAAAGTATTTTTACTCTTGAGATTATTTACCGAATGCATTAATGGGAATGTATTTTGGGTTGATAAAAACGATTCTATCGACAAGATAAAGTATCGGTTACCTAGTCTAATTCATTCACGACTGTCCGATAACACATCGATTAGATCGGCGACTTACCTCACGAGTATGGAGTCGAAAATTCTATATTTCACAATGCATGGAATGACTAATATTCAAAGCGCAAAAATACTTAAAACTGGGGTAAAAATAATTAGTTCACACAAGCGAAATATTATGATCAAGGTTGGTGCGAAAAGTAAACAAGAGTTGTATTACCTTGCAAAGCCGATATACGCAGGTGGTCTATTCAAATAATAAGTATAGAATTTGCGTGCATACCCACAGAGTTAGGGTAGAACGATGCACAAGGACCTCTCTTCAACGCCCTCCCTCTTTTTTATGCACTACCTACCTCAGAGTAGGCATGAACGCTTTGCTCGCGCACGAAAGAAAATTGTGATTATTGTTCCCGAGGGCACACGATCGCTATTAAATCGTTTTGTCGCTTTACAGCAGCTTGCAACATGGAAAACAGCATGAGTCAGGAAGCACTTTCAATATCTTAATAAAAATGGATTTATCGAGTAAAAGTTGAGATAGGTGTTAAGTAGAAGACAGGGGAAATTGGAGCGGGCGAAGGGATTAGAACAAACAACCTATTAAATTGAATTAAAACAATTTTTTAAGTTATAAGTGAATTTATACCCCCACACATACCCCCAAAGCGAGGATGCTTGAAATACAACCTCTTACCCCGTATTGATAAATCAGCAGATAGCGTGATGATAGCAAAATGCTTTCATACTCAAAGGTAGAATGCAATTGCTCTAAACTATCTACGGTTAATGATACCAAGATGGCGACGAGCCCTCATGATATCAACTATCGTAAGGTAAGGCGCTTGCTCCTGCCAGCTAAATCCCCTGTGGTCGACACGGACCAACTCGTACTTCTCCACCAGAAAATTAACGGCATCGACAAGCGTGATGCCAGCTTCAATATGTCTCCTAATAACAGCTTCATCGCTGAACGGTGTGTCATTTAACGTCAGGCCGTAATGTTGCTCAAGTAGTCGGGTAAGCAGCATTGCCAGACAACCACGGGCGCTGGGTATGACTGAACAACCCGCAGGTTGATTGCAGGTAAAGTATTCATGAGTTGTTCTCTTAAAAATGAGTACTAAAAGTCGGTTAGATTTGGGTGGGATAAATGGCGATATAAACGTAACCGCAGGAGCCAAGCGTATCAGCTTCGCAGGTTAGCCCCTTTGCATAGAGCGTGACGCAATGCTAGTGTCTCGGATTCAGCTCGCCGCTGGTAAGCATGAGCTCCACCTGCTTCAGCAGTATCGGAAACGCCTGGTCGAGGTGGCGTAAATCCGCATCACCGAATGTCCCGGTGATATTGCTGCGGTCAGCCAAGTAATGCAGGCGGTTGCCTTCCTGTACCAGCCGGGCACCAAAGCACGGCGTGACGGTGGGGCTAAGTCCCCACCAGGGCTCAGAAATATCATGGTTTACTGGCGGTGTTTTATTCGACAAGGGTGACGCCCTGATTAACGTTAATTGAGCGTGACGCTGCGTAATACGACATACGGGCCGTTGTGGTCCTGACGGCGTTCAGCGAACACGGCGAGCACACCGCTGATATCTTGGACATCCTGACCGGCATAGTGGCAGATGCTGCCGCTCCATTTGTATTTACCGGTACAGAAGCGAAACAACCGAGACTCTGGATGCTGGCGGTATATCGTCATCGCCTGACGTTTACTGATAATTCTCATGAGCGCTTTCTCCTTTGACTACAGCCATCCCCGTTCCGTGAATGACACAACCGCCATGCCACCGATAACTAAATGGTCAAGCAGACGTATTTCGACCAGATCCAGTGCCTGCTTGAGCCGTGCTGTTATCTGGCGGTCAGCGTGGCTGGGTTCTGCTTCATGGGAAGGATGGTTGTGGGCCACGATAATGGCCGCCGCATTGTGTTTTAGGCCGGATTTCACGACTTCGCGGGGATGGATTTGGGTATGGTTGATAGTGCCGGTAAAGAGGGTTTCGTGGGTAATGAGACGGTTCTGGTTATCGGGGAATAGCACGACAAAAGCTTCTCGCTCAAGCCCCGCAATGTGTAGGCGTAGCCAGTCACGTGCGGCGGTGGTGGAGGTAAATGACGTACCAGGTTCGCGTAACTGCCGTTCCAACAAAGTTAATGCTTTTCTGACTATCCGTTGTTCGGCTACCGGCAGGGTTGCTGCAAACAGCGGGAGTTGTTGTTCCATAGCAGCTTACCTCAATCGATGATGAGCATGATGGCGTTACATTCAGGATGGTTGAGCGCGTAGTCTCGCAGTCGGTAATTGTGTTCGGTCATCGCCCCGCACTCCGTTGTGCAGGCATGGTGGCTATAGGCCAGCAAGCAGACCGCTATTCCTGCTGCCTCAGCTCCTATGTCAGCGCTGTTGCCGTTCATCGTGTTAAATAATGTCCACGCTTCATCGCGGTCCTCATCAGGCTCAGGCGCCATAAATGCCCCGCCGTTACTTAGCGTATAGAACTGCCAGATACCGCCGGAATAATCAGCGCAAAGTCGGTCCATCCAGCCAAAAATACGCGGTTCCAGGGTGAGCCACTGCGGTATGCTGCCGAAATGTTGCGGCCAGAAGCCTCCGCGCTGTTCGTCCGGGACGAGGGTTGCCGTCAGAGCCGGCGTAGTATTGTCAGCCAGTAATGAATGAGGGGTATTGAGGGTCATCCGGTGGGTCATTGGATTTTTCCTTTAAGCATGAATGTGTTGGATGAAAAAATGAATGGAAGACATGAATGTGGGCGGATGTCGAGGGAGGGGGCAGGTTACTGGCTCAACAGGTCCATCATGTTCTCGGCCATCACCCAGAGAGCCCGATTTAATTTAACGTCGCCGTCGATGCCGTTAATGGCACGAGTGTGGGTGCGCTTGCCCTGTGCGTTGCGTCCGGGAAGACCGCCTTTGAGCAAGTTTTCCTGACAGCGATTAAAAACCGACCACAGGTCGTCTTTCCGGTCTTCATACCGGCGCGGTGTCAGTATCTGCAATGCGGTCACCGGCTGATGTTCCTCACCAAAACGGTAGGTTAGTGCGGCATGCGCCAGTGCCTGTTGTGCCGGTGGGGGTAACAGCAGCGACTGCATGGCGTCACGTTTCTCCTCCACTTGGTCAAAGACACTCAGCACCTCGTAAGCGCCTTCAATGACCTTCTCCACCACTTTGCCCCGGTGTGGAACTTTAATTTCACCCAACGACTGCCCGCAGACGAGACTGTTAGTACAGACGCTGCGGAAGTACCCTGGCAAAAGCTGAAAACTAGACTCGCCACCGTGCGAATTGAGGATGATGATTTCGGGGACCTGTTGGCCTGTGATTTGCCCCGATTTACGCAGGCGCAGCAGATGCTTGGTGTGCTCACGACGGCTTGGGTCACGTACCCGAGATTGGCAGGCAAAGAAGGGCTCAAACCCTTCACGCTGTAGATTCTCCAATAAGGTAATAGTCGGGATAAACGTGTACTTGTCGCTTCGAGAGGTGTGTTTGTGCTCACCAAAGACGCTGGGCACCACCTGCATCAGTTCTTCATGGGTTAACGGGCGGTCGCGGCGTATCTGACTGACCCGACCAAAACGGCTGGCTAATCGCATGATAATTTCCTTTCTAATGAGACAAAAGAAAACGCCCCGCTCGTATGAGCAGGGCGTTGATAAATGGAGAATTAAGGCTGATGTTACTGACGAGTATTAAAGATCCAGTTGCCCTGGTCAGTATCTACGGCAATTTCCAGTACTCTGCAGGCCGACATATACCCTTTACCGACAAACAACCGGTCCACAGTATTGCCGAATCCCAGCCTGACAGGCTTCCAGGGCATCGCTTCTGCATCCTGACAATTCCCCCGGTTAATCGTAATTTTTTTGATTAACACCGCATCAGCACGCGAGGTGATATAGATTTTGGTATAGGCCGCCCCGGCATTGCTGGAGCCGGTACTGACTTTAAATGGGGCTTCTGACGCCATCGCAGACAGCGAACCGAGGCCAAGTAATAAGGCAATAAAGCACTTTTTCATTACGTTTTCCTTTTGCTCTCTCAGCGGGCAAATTCAGGCATACAGGCTGAACTGGCATAGTCAGGCAGCGCTTCAGCGGCACCCGCCAGAGTAAATGTCGTCGGGCTAACACCATCGCCGGAGACGGTGACCCGCTTACCCGAGCGTAACTTCCCCCACATCCAGGTAAAATTATCGGAGCCCACATGACTTGCCGTCTCGCTGATGTCGGCGGTGTCTACCTGGTCAATTTTCACTATGATGCGTTGATTATTGTCCGTGCTGACCTGCCGCCCGCTGGGGTCGGTGAAAATAAGCTTCTCCGGGGCGTCGCCGTTGCTGTCGCAGGCAAGATAGAGCTGCGATTTACCTTTACCGAGGATGATGTATTCCGCCGTGCCCTGGGCATAGCCACTGACCCAGGTGTCGTGGTTGCCAAATGCCAGCGAGACCGCTGGCATCAGTCCTGATACTAGTAGTGTTGAAATTAACAGCGTTGTTTTCATCGTATTTTCCTGTCAGAAGCCCGCCATATCACCGAGAGTGGTGATATGGCGGGCAGGCTATAAAGATGATGAGGATGATGTACCAGCGGGTGAACTTACCGAACAGACGCAGAAGGGTTTTCATTAGCGGTCCTTAGCAACAAGCCAGTACAGCAGCCCCGCCAGTATCGGGTCGATAATCAGCCCGAGAATAAACCAGCCCCAGAATGAACGGCCGTTACCGGCGGCAATAAAACCTAGCAGCAGGGCCAGTCCGGCCCACAGCAGTATTAATGGCATACGCCTCCCTATGTATGTGACGAAGCCTGCGACTCATCGCATTGATTTAAAATAAGTAAATGAATAAATACAGCAATCCCTGAGGGATTCTATAACCTTCATTCAATAGGGGATAATGAATAAATCAGATCGGTTCGATCGACAAAATCGATCGTCGTTAAGCAAAATGACTTATCGATACAATCATTCTGGTTGTCCGGCAGAGAGGCGGTTAACTGAAGAAAAATCCCCACAGGGAGCGTGCCGCGCGGACGACAGTGTGTGTTACAGCCTGCAGTGCACTGCGAGCCACCTGCGGCAACGGAGCCAGGTCAATAATCTTATCGATAACGTCCACCACGGCATCGCCAAAGCTGTTGCGGGCGGTGCTGATGACGGCTTCAGTGCGATACCCGGTCTGCAGGTGCGGCACCAGCGGACTGCGGGCCTGCTCTGGGAGGTGCATTATCATCGCCTCCACCAGTTTAGCCAGCCGGTAACGCCCCCGGACTGAGACAGGCAGAATATCGGTTTCGGGGATGCTGAGTTGGCGGACCACCGCCTGTACCTTTTGTGCAATACGTTCAGCCTGCAGTGCCGATGGCTGAGCGCACGGCCAGTTCCATTGCTCTGCAGGTTCGGTTTTGTCCACCTGATTGAGTACCCACAACACTGGCGGCATAGGTCCGCTGAACTGCGCGAATACGTCCTGATAAAACTGCTCTTCAACCGCATAAGCTCGGTCATCGGCTTTGAGTACCCACAGCACCATATCGAGCTGGGGCATCAGTTCCCGGTAGAGTTCACGATATTCATCGTCTCGCAGCTGACTTTCGCCGACACCGGGTAAGTCGATAAGGGTCAGATAGTGAGAACCGAAGCGAAAGCGTACCTGCTGTTGCTGGCGGGTGCAGGCTTCCACGGCATTGACGGCACAGACTTCGCTGCGGAACAGGGCATTACAGAGCGACGATTTGCCAACACCGGTTTTTCCCATAATGCCAATCACCGGTTCATAGGTAACCAGTCGGGTGAGCTCAGCAATTAGTGACGCACGTAGGGCATGAGGATAACGCCGCAGATGGCGGCGAATAAGGGCATAGCCCGAGGGATATTTCATGATGGTTTCCAGATAGCAAAAAGGCCATCCGGGGTGGACGGCCTGATGAAGTGAAACGGGAGAGACTCAGTAAAGTGATATATAACTAAGTTTTTTTTACTTTTAGCCTTCTGCTTTTTTACGTTTTCCTGAAGGTGAGTAAGTAAAGTTATCTGAGAATACTTTAGCTCTTGAGCCAGGGATCGTGTTGTATTTCTGAGCCTGAAGGCGGAAAAATTGCTCATGCCTCTTACGGTCATTTTTTAATGGTTTAGGGCTGTTGTATTCATCAGCTGTCAGGAGGATTTTCCAGACGTCATCCCCCAGGGCATTATAAAGACTGGTTATCCCGGCTTCCGGGGCATGAAACATCAATCCTCTTACCTCGCTTCTGTGAGGTTTATGCTCATCATCAAATGCATAAAATACAGCCATTTCTTTTTCTTTGCCAGGGGAGCTACGAGTTGCCAGCCATTCGAACCAGATATCCTCAGCAAAATGAGCGTTTAGATCGTCGACATTGAAGAAAAAATTCACCAGGTAAAAAGGTTTGAAATTTTCGTCAATAAGAATGAGTCGGGTGTAGGCACAGGCCGGGTCATATTTGGCCTGTTGTTTTAATTTTTTCGTCATCTCATCAAAACGCCGCTGAAGCTCTTCCAGCGAAGTTTTCAGGGCATCATGAGAAAATATTTGGGTACGTGGATCTTCATGTTTCTTAATCCAGTCATCAGGAAGATAGAATGCAAATGGTAGCAGCGTAATTTTTTTGTGCTCAGCCAGCAGCGCTTTGTATTTTTCACACAGATAGCTAGCCGTATCCTCTTTATCAGCCACTGATTTTTTCAGCCATTCTTCCTGCTTTAACGTTAAATTAATATTAATCCTGCAGCGGTCTTTGCGCGGGAAATTAACTCTATGATAGGTTTCGTAGTCTTTTTTTTGTTCCAAATAGAGGTAGTCCAGGAAATCAAAAGGCATATTGCTTCTTTCAAGCCCTTTATCCGCTCGTAGCTTCTCTGCTTTTAGTGTCAGCAGGGTTTGAGGGTGGTCATTGCGGATTAAATTATCGTCAAAACAAATGAAGGTATACCGATCGCTAATTTCACCATAAGTTAACAATTTTACTTTACGGCCTGTATCTTTCTTGCGCAGCTCAAAGGCTCTTAGATCGCTCATCATATCCGACATTTCATTCTTCCCTCGCACAAGAAAATGATAATTATTATCACAATTGTCGTACTTAAATATTGTCCTGCCCTAATTTATTCTACGCTTAGAGCTGGCATTTTTTAAAGGGAAAATGTGTGGTTTTTAAGATAAAATCTTAGGTTTATTGTTGATAGTTAATAGGTTTTTTAGGTAATTAAAATGGAGGAAGGGAATACGTACTGGAGGGCTCATTGGCATCTTTCTGGATGCGTACTTTGCCTGATTCAGCGAAGTCACCATCAGCAATCTACCAATCTAGTCACTGCAAGCTGATGTATGTCAGACCAACCACAAATCATTCTTTACGTCAGTCTGCAATAATACGCTCACCTTCACTTGCAGAGTTCGATACTAGCAATTTGTTATAGACAGTATAAAAGCAATAGGAAGCAGAATGCCAATGACCCTGTTGCTAATGTGATTAATATCAAGCACAGAGAATGATCACGGGCACAATTTATCCAGACGTATCTAGCAGGAGAAATGAATTTAGGTATTATTATTGTTACTTAAAGAAGTGTATGACTTCAATGTATGACTTAAAGAAGTGGACTTAAACCACCTGAGCAGAAGTTAGCTCAACCTTCTCCTGTTCCATAAGATAATCCATCCCCTCACATCATGAACTATCACCCGGTTATCATCCATCAAGAACCGTTATAGATCACCTGAGTGATTCAAATCTGAAGATTCTCTCTCATCCAATGTTAACCACTTGAGAGAGCCCACATGACGTATCGAACCAATTCGAATTACACCATCAATGATGAATTATTCACTAACCTGACAGAACACATGGAACGGCTACGCGAACGGTACTCTGACGTTATCCCCCTGCGTATGGACTTTGCTTATAAGACGACCAGTAGACGTTATGCTGACCGTTACCGGGATCACTGGGATATGGACATGTATCGACTAGCGGAACGGATGCTGAGAATGGGTACAGTTATTGGCTATGCGTGGGTGATGGAGTTCACTTATCAGCATGGCCTTCACTTCCATGCGATATTTTATCTGGATGGTCAACGTAAGCGTAACTGTTACCGTTCTGCGCGGGTCATTGCTGAGCAGTGGCGAAGCATAACGGATGGTGAGGGGATATTTGAGAATTGCCAGAAGAAGGTTTACCACCAGGTTAATGGTGCAAGGTGCCTGCACTACTCTGACCGCAAAGGCTATCGAGATCTGGCATTTATCCTGAGCTATCTGGCTAAACAGGAGCAAAAAGAGGCGTTTGACCTCCCGGTTAGCTACTTAAGTGATGTACCGATTCGGAGCAGAAGGGGAAGGCCCCGAACCCAAAGAAGAAAATGAGCATCGTTAAAAAATTACGCCAGTGCGTCATCGTTTGAAGAAGTCTGCACCATCCATTTACCCGGCTTCTTCTCCCATATACTCAAGGAGAAAAAACGATGACCACACCCACCAGTCTTCTCAATGATAAATTCGTCGATATGGCGTTTATTTCCCAACTCACCGGTTTAACCGACAAATGGTTCTACAAGCTTATTCAGCTCGGTGAATTCCCAAAGCCGATTAAGCTGGGTCGTAGCTCCCGCTGGCTTGAAAGCGAGGTGGAAGTCTGGCTGCAGCAACGCATTGCAAGGTCCCGTCAATAATCTATCGAACGCAATCACATCTCCCACCTGATTTAAATCAACCCGTCGTATGACCTGCACTGCTGCCCTCCCCGGGACGACATACGCCTGCGCGTCATCCAGCAAAGGACCAATACTATGTACGCAAAATCCTTCTTAGCTCTCGATGGCAATCAACGCCTTACGGGCGCGACCACCGCACTGCTTTACCCTTACGACCATTATACCTGCCATCTCTGCGGCAGCCCGCTGCTGTTCCATCCAGAGTAGGACACAAACCGCCCATGGTTTGAACACTCATGGGATGAACTCACGGAGAACGGACGCCACCATTGCCCTTACGTGCAGTTTGAGCGTGCCGAAGCGAAACGTATTCGTCTGCTACGACGTTATGTTCATGATGCTCAGCCGCTGGTACGTAAGACTGACTCGCACTGTGCGGCATGCAACAGCGATTACCACGGTGAACGCTACTGCGTGAATTGCAGTACTGGTAACCACAGTACTGAAATCTACCAGAGCTGACCACCAGCCACTGGTCACGTGACTTCATACCTCTGCCGTCGCTCGGGCGAGGTATCACATTAGGAATATTTTTATGCAATTTCGAACTATTCGTACTGCCTTTGACCATCAGAGTCATGTTGTTCATGCCAGCAAGCTGTCACCTCGCTCCCGTGGTACCTGGTTCTGCCGCTCCTGTCGTAGTGCTCTTCGACTGTGCTGGACACACGACAACGGTGGGTACTTTGAGCATGACCTTGAAGACGCGGAAGAACTTAGGTTAACGCATTGTGCGTATCGGGTCATTTCTCAGGATAAACCGGTATCCGCTTTTGACCAGGCAGTGAATGCACTGCTGGAACGTGATGATGCACCATCTACCGTTCTCTTAAGAACGGATTATTTCTGCGTGCTCTGCCAGCGTGAATATTATGGCCTTCGGTGTTGCCCGGAGTGCGGACAGCATATTTACAGCACGGAGCTGAGGCTTAGGGATACCCTAACAGTGCCGGTGAGGTTTGCGAAATGAGGCGGGTTAGGCCACCAGAGGCACTGTGGCAACGACAGCATTCGTAATGAATTATCTATAGGCAGTCATGGAGATGATGGCTAATATCCTGGCTTCTTCAATGTGATATCATCAAATACGCAGGGTATTAAACTCATAAACGAAGCTCGGCGATTACCTTCTCCTAGCAGATCTTTACCAGAAAAATGTTTGTGGTGGGGCTACCATTCGATATTTGTCTGCTGTCCGCGGTGGGTTCAGCGCTGCGTTTTGTTAGCCTTTACCGAAGATAAGCATACGGGAATTTGTCACTTACTGGCGGAACATAATGGTGCCGATATACCAGAGAGAAAACGATGCACAGCCTCGGTCAACTTAGTGACCGTAAAATAGCTAATGTGCTACAACCGCCAGTCAATGCCAAAAAACGGTGGTAACTATTCCTTCTCGGGTGTCAGGGAATAATTACAGCCTGGTACAGGGCTCGCGTGACAGCGCCCCAGCGGTGTTCTGTTTAGAGGTTTATGCTGCTCAGAGTAGCTATATTGTTGAATTTGTTGTTCGGAACGCGCGTGCTTTTTAGCAGAGAATGGCAGCTCTGGCGATGTACTCTGAAAAGCCATAGCCTGAGTGGCGCAAAGGCAGAGTGCTGTTAGTAGGGCGCAGTGTGTGATTAATTTCATAAATATTCCGTTTTCCTTTACGTTTTGCATGCAGCGAGCATTAATTCAATATCTTCGTAACGGTTTTCTGTATCTGGCAGGTAATAGAAGTCAATTCCTATCACATCATTATTGCCCAATCTAATATCGACGTCCGCAATATTTTTTTGCTGAATTCCCTTCAGCAAATACCGGTCTGTATTACCTGGAAGCGTACCACTGGGAATTAATTTTAATCGCTGAGCTTTGCCGCATTCATGAGACACCGCTTAACATCAGGACGGTGTCGGTAAATCCAGGTGGCCCTCAGTTCCGGATGAATACCCATTTGGTCCAAACCGATACAGCCTGCTAATAATCCTTGAATTATGAATATGCAGGTTTAGAGTGGTAATGCTATTGTTTTATAACGAGTTTACCTATTGCTAACTTCGCTATGGGGCATGGGTGGGGCAAAGTCAGATAATTTCTGGTACAATATGGCTACTTGCTCGCTATTCGTTTCCTACATCCAAGCTCCATAAACTTGATAAACCATTTGGGCGTTAGTGTGACCCATTTCTGATGCAATGAAGTTTGGGTTAGCTCCAGCAGACAAAGACCAACATGCATACGTATGGCGGGACTGATACGCTTTACTATGTTTCAGTCCGGCGCGCTTTAACGCAGTACCCCAACTTTGGCTGATCGAACCTACAGAATAATGGTCTCCTAATCTGCCATTTGTGGCTGATACTGACGGTATGAATACAAACGTGCGTTTGTGAGTTATCTTCCTGCCATACTCTCCCTGAATTACTGAGATATCGTGCTGCTTGCTCAGTCTAGTTAGCTCTGACTGGTCGCGCAGAATTTCTATCGCCGGCCTTATCAAATTAATGGTTGTTTCTCCTGCGGCAGTTTTTGGAAGAGTAAACTCCCCCAATCTTTGCAAGATTTTGACGGACGGATAGTGTACCTGCTTTTAGGTCAATAGTCGCCGTACTTGGCTTGTTGGATATCGAGGATAGCTTTCATAGCTGCTCTTTCCGTTCGTTTAGGATGGCCTTTAATGATATGTCTCATAAACCTTCCAAATTTGGGCAATAAAAAACCCCGCCGGAGCGAGGTTATAATTCTTAAGAAGTAAATAAGCATGAAAGTCACAGTTGTTCATTCACTAGTAAATTAATTACTAATTATTAATGAGATTTTTTATAAATGGCTCCACTCAGTGAGTGTAGTTCAGAGTCGACTTTAGTTAGAGTTAAATCTCCCAGCGTTCCTTTAACAATGAGTTTATTTTCACCCTCTTTAAATAATAACCCGTCATATCCATTGTAATAGGTGTTATCTAAAAAGGTAACTCTAATATTATTAGCACCCTCATCTTTTAATACTGAAAATGAACATAAAGCAACACAGTTTTTATCAGTGTTTTTCCATTTTCCGAAAAGATTCCCCTCCTTTTCATAAACATTTCCATTGGTGCTATATATATACTTTCCCTTTTTTACGATTAGAAAATCGCCTAAGTTACCTTTCACTAAGTATTTGTTACGTTCAACTAAAACTAATGGGCCATTTGAACCTTTGTAGAAAGGCCCCTGATCAAATTCGACTATTTTGTCAGAGAATGCATTCTCTCTTTCTATAACTGTAAAACCACAAAGAACATCACAGTTACTGTCTTTGTTAATCCACCGCCCTAGCAGGTCATCTTCATTTGAATCGCAACCTGATATTAAAATTGCCAAAAGAAAAAACAAGAGAAATCTTATATTCATAACCTCAATCCATAAGTAACAGTATAACTTTCTCAATTTAGCATATTTAAAATTAGAGTTGTTCTGCTTTTTATCTACAGTTAGGTTTTGCAGATACTTGGAACTGTTATGCAAGTACAAATATATTAGTCTCCTCGATAAACACCTGCGGCCGTATAGTGATATGTATTCATCTCGTCGTGAGATTCATCACCTTTCGAGTAGTCGTGGAGCATGTGGGCTGGCAAAGGTGGGTTGAATGAAGCACCGCGGTTTCCCCGGAAATCGACAGACCATTCAAACCTTGATTTACCGCTAAATTGTGGGTTTGGCTCTCCTTCTCGGAGTTTTAGTAATAGCGCCATAACTCCAGCCACGATTGCTTTTTTCTCTTCTTCAAGACGAGTTTTATCAGGCAGGCCATTAGCCCGCTTATGTGTATTCATGGGATAGCCTGCTGAGAGTTAGATGCGGAAGATTGCGTGAGTAGGGTGCATTAAACCGATGGGAGCAAAAGGAATGTCGTCATCGAAGTTCATTGGAGGTTCGTCGTTGCGCTGCGGTGCTTGCTGCCCGCTTTGCTGGGGCGCTCTGTTCTGTGCTGGCTTGGATGATGAATCCTGCTTACCGCCGAGCATTTGCATAGTGCCGCCGATGTTGACGTGAATTTCTGTTGTGTATTTCTCGACTCCGGCCTGATCAGTCCATTTGCGAGTTGTTAACTTACCTTCGATATAGACCTGAGAGCCTTTACGCAGATATTCACCCGCAACCTCGGCTAGCTTGCCAAACAGCGCTACACGGCACCACTCTGTCTTTTGCTTCCTTTCTCCAGTTGATTTATCTTTCCATTGCTCTGAAACGCCTACCGACAAGTTAGCTACTGCACCACCATTCGGTAAGTATCTAACGGCAGGGTCTTGTCTTAAATTCCCAATTAAAATTACACGATTTGCCACAACCCTTAAGCTACCTTCCTAGTCTTGTTGTTGATGATGCTTCGAATGTTTTCAGGTGTAACGTTATTGATTAGTGCAAGGTTCTTTACAGTTTGAGAACCATTTCTATAAAGCTCCCTAATGCGGCATACCTGATCCTACGAAAGCTTTGCGTTTACGTTGCGAACACCTATAGCTTTGTTTTTTACAAATTATTGCCTTCCCTTGGTTACCATGTCGGTAAAGTTTGCTCTAGCATTTCCAAGTTGAAGACGAGATGGGTTACAGCAGGATGGGTTGTCACATGCGTGGCATACCATGTAACCTGAAGGTATTGGGCAATTCATCAATTCCCATGCGATCCTATGAGATAAGCAGTAGCGCTCTGGAACTCTTAAGTTTCCTGACCCCGTTGGTTTTTTTGCACCTTACCAGTTCCAACACTCACGCATAGTACGAACATCAACCTTGCACCAAAAGAACTCAGCTTGTTCTGGGGTTATGTCCATCTACGCCGCCTTTTTTAGCTCTGTAAAACGATGTTTAAAAACATCCACACATTTGGTTTGATGCTCTGCTGATGATGAAAGTGCATTCCATATGGTTTTGTATATCCCTTGTAGCTCTGCCGCACTCTGGCAGTCGGAGGCCTGAGCAGTGAAATCAGCTAGAATCTGTTCTAACGTCATTGGAGAAGGATGATGAATCTGACTGTCAGGGTCTTGAACTGTTTCCTCTGTTGGTATGCAGAAAGCTTGGAGTGCAGCGTATTTGTAGGCGATAGACATGGCCTTGTTCGTTGCTTTGTCTCCGCTATCCATAGCTTCGCCATATGTGGTTACCGTGTGGTTGAGTCATCCACAATAGCTACAAAGTCGAATTCAGCTTTAACTACTACACAAAAGAGAACGCCGCCTTTAGCTGTAGTGCGCTCGGTTACAGTACGCTCGATGATTCTTGGAAGGATTACTAGACCATGTTTAGCAAGGGCAGGAAATAGTGTGTTGTAAACATCATCAATTCCTCGGAACTGAAAACTTTGCTGCTGGTTACGCTTATCTTTTGAAATCCCGACTTCTGACATATTCTTTGCTACGGCTGAGATTGCCTTATAAACAGCGCTCATGGTCACCTCGTATTATTCGTTGTTCCTGCTGGCCAGTGCGGTGACCCGCCACGGCTTCTAGTTGAGTAATCTGGTCGCTCATCACCGGAATCATCTCGGGGGAACGCATCCACTGGATTAGCTGCTAATCCAGTGGGTCTATTGTTTGGTTCATGCTGCCACCTGTTTTTCGCTAACGTTGTAACCGAGTTCGTTCAAGTATTCGAAAACGGCCGCCATATCGAGTTGAGTCATAATCTCTTTTGTATCTGTTTCACCGAAGAGAGCGGCATTTTCAGCAATCACTCGCATTTCTCCTGCTCGGTCACAGCATCTGGTGGGGGAAGCTGGCAGAGGTAAGAATGTTTTCTTTGTGATGCTGCATGCGAAGACGATGATTTGTTGTGGTAGCATCCATGACGGTGCCACCCGCGATAGCTAATTCCATCGTGAATACTCCTGTTTGATTGTTGATTTCATTGCAAAACGCCTACGCTTTGCGATGAATTAGTTCGTTTAGATACGGTATATCAACGCTTTATGAATATCCGACTAAAGCACAAAATCGGTGGGGAGATTAGTTGGTATTATTGCCGCCTATCCTAGAAGACTTGTCATATA
This sequence comes from Hafnia sp., assembly GCF_036648275.1. Taxonomy (NCBI): domain Bacteria; kingdom Pseudomonadati; phylum Pseudomonadota; class Gammaproteobacteria; order Enterobacterales; family Hafniaceae; genus Hafnia; species Hafnia sp. Next base: position 95,736 of record NZ_JAVXIQ010000006.1, read on the forward strand.
TGGACATATGAGCTTTCCCGACTTGAACATGCCACCCCCCGCTCAAGTCGGGATTTTTTTTGCCTGAAATTTGGGTATAAAAAAGCCCCTAGCGAGAGGGGGAGAGCGTGTCAGCTATAACCAGAATAGTCATTCTCCGGTTACGAGCGTGATTACTCATAGCAGATGATCAGTGAATACTTGCTAGGTGTATTACTTGGTAGTCTGGGGATACCCACCGAAATGGTTATTCGACGCACCACCATCTTGATCAAAAAATGTAGTACCAGCACTCGTTGGCGACAAAATATCGTTATCGGTCATTCCTACACCGCTAGCGCCTATTCCATATGAGCCAATTTGCAGCGCGCTAGTCGCTTTATTAACGGTTTCTTTTAAACCGACGTTTGATAGAGCAAGGCGCATAGAAAGAATGGCTCATTTAAAAAGTCGCAGAGGCGAAAATGAGTAAAATCGGCTATATGAGGGTGTCAACAAATGACCAAAACGTCGAATTACAGCGAAATACATTAGTTAGTGCAAATTGCGAGCATATTTTTGTAGATGAAATGAGCGGAATAAAGGCAGTTAGACCCGGATTAAAAAAATGTTTAAAACATTTGAAAGCGGGCGATTGTCTTGTCGTTTGGAAACTGTATCGGCTGGGGCGGAGTGTAAAAAATTTAGTTGAGTTGATTTCGGAACTTTGCGAGAGAGAAGTTCAGTTTTTAAGCCTTACAGATAGCATTGATACCGGCACCGCTATGGGCCGGTTTTTCTTTCATATAATGAGTGCGCTCGCTGAAATGGAACGCGAGCTGATTGTGATAGCAGGGATTGAAGCGGCAAGAGCGGAGGGCAGGATTAGAGGACGGCGGCGGATAATGACGCCCGAGACGATTGAACGAGCGAGGCGCATTTTGGCGAATGGTGCCACACGGCAACAAACAGTGGATGTATTAGGGGTCAGTATCAAGACTATCTATAAATATCTAGCAGTTTCAGTAGGATATTCTTGATTTAAATTTGCGACGGTCCGTATGCTAGAGACCGACGCAGTGACAATACTAGTGGATCGTTAATGCGTTTAAGTGATTCAGATGGATATTGTCACGCGCGGATACTATACGAAACTAATTATTCATCAATTAAAAAGCCTGAGAATGGATTTCTCAGGCTATATATTGAGCACTCAAGTAAAGGGTATTAACGAATGGTCAATGACCCAGCAAAATGAGATCTTGAGGAGCGTAAGCATTGGGATCACCTACACAGATTACGCACTTTGCTGTCCGTACTTTCTCTAGTTAGATTTTCGTCATTAATGGCCTTAATTACCATGAAGTTATCTGTGCCATTTTCCATAACACTAGTGCTTACCCGTAAGCATTTCTCTTTCTATCAGAAGCAATGTTCACTGGTATTCTCCTTAAGTCGGAATAAAATTTAATCTTTAGCTAAGAGGTTATTTTCATAATTGCAGTTAGCGGAATGGATTATCTAGAGGCACTTCAGCATCTGGCTGGTGCGTAATTCTATTGCGGAGGTCACGTCTAATCATTTCGATAGCCCAAAACCAGACGATATGACCAAAAAGCTCAGAAATATATTCATCAGCAGGAAGCATCGAGAGTGAAGGCGTTAATCCAAGTAATGGAAAGCTAATCCAGTGCACTGCGATTGTAGCAACAATACCGGCTAAAGCTCCTTGCCAGAGTTTAACTTTTGGGAATATCTCGGCAACAACACAATAGCCAATAGCGAATATCAACGAGAAGATGATATGAGTAACCATTACTGGATTAATAATGTGTTCAGAGAAGGTATAGACAGTAGCTGTTGGATCAATGCCTAAGTAATCTCTAAGAAAGAGAAATGGCGGGTTAAATTCATCACGACCGCCACTAAATGTTCTAGGGGGTAACGGTACTTCTGCGCCCCATTTTACAAACGCGGACATGATACCTGCGATGACACCAACAAAAACAGCAACACCATATTTACGGCGAGTTGGGTCTGTCCTCATCAACAAATCAGTTACTTTCATTCGTCATCCCTTCACAAAAGTTTATAAGTATTTTTATTGTTTGATTAAATATCAAGCACTGACAGCTTAACCGATTTAGCAAGCGTTGTTTAGTATGTTTATTTATACAGTTGTATTTATTTAATCAGCAAAAAGCCGTCATCAAAGAAACCCGAGTTCTGATGCTCGATCCCAGCATCAACATAATCTATCGCTATCTTGAACGCCTTCATCAGTTCCTCAGCCTTATCTCGTCTCATCACTATCTTCTGGGCTAGGAACTTTACTATGGCTATCCAATTACTGCCGATGCTGTGTCTTGCAAAGCTGGAAAATTACGACGATGTCACGTTAGCGGATGAAGAAACAGGATTTGAAATTTTCGGGTTAGCGACATATATCGTTAATGACATGTCGATGAGCTAGCTTGATTACAACCCGTGTATGTGGTTTGGATGAGGCATATATGGGGCAAAAAGTTACCGCAAACCACCTTAGAGCACAGTAATGCTTTTCGATACTTTGCGGTAATGCAGTGCCTAAATCTAAAAATAGTGTACATAACTACAGTGCTGAATACCCATGCATCACATTAAAAGCATCCCGATAAGCCGCATCATTGACATAGCGAAACCTATAAACAAAAGTCATACTAAGCCGATGGTATACTTGACTAACTCAATAAAAAGTTAATGGAGGATATTAAAAATGAGCCATGTACAGACCCCATCACTCTTTTGTTAGTCAGGACAATTGTGCAAAATGATGAGTAATTTTCAATTTATCATTATCACTGAGCGAGACTGAACCAAACTACTCGTCCGTTTAATTTCTATGTTCAGGATAGCAAGACATCACAACTCCAATGGTAGCCCTCCTCAGCTAAGAGTCTCGCTCATAACTATTACTGCAGTTCATTACCGCACTTGACTAAGTGAGAATAGGTGCCGCTCACGCAAATACTTTACCAGCGGCGCTGGCGGGCAATTACGAGCCAGTAATGAAGCCCACAGATTCATTACTGGCTGTATATACTTGAAAAAATATTGATAACCCGCGCATAGGTAGTTATGGTCCGCTGCTCCCGATGATGAACGCGCAAAGCGGTGCTTTGGACATCCCCCTTGGCAGACAAAGCAAAAATGGCAGGCCTTGCAGTCGTCGGAGAGGGTTAACTTTTTTGCCAGGCCAAACGAGATTGCGGCTTCACTGTTATTGATGACATCGATACTACGTTGATGGATATTTCCCAGAAGATGTTCAGGATACACATAGTGATCACAATTATAGAGGTCACCGTTCGCCTCTAAAGCAAAAGCATGCCCACAAGTTTCGGCATGAACGCATAAAATGGCTGGCTGCCTAGACCAGGCCGCCATGACAACATCAAACATTTGCACAGAAATATGGCCAATATCACGACGAATCCAGACGTCAAATATCTGACTAAGAAACTCGCCGTACTGCTTAGAAGGGACTGTCCAGGGGGCAAGATTCGCTTTCTGTATTTCAGGGAGCACTAACTTGAGCATTGGATCCGGTTCTGTACTCACTCGCTCAACCAGCGGAATGAATTGCATGTAGTGTGAGCCATTAAGTCGCAGAAAGTCATAGACCTCAGTGGCGTGGGCGACGTTATGTCGTCCCACTACTGTCAATGTATTGAAATCTATTTGGAAGCGACGTAACAGCAACAGCGCTTTCATTACAAACTGGTGGCTGCCTTTACCTGAATAGCTGACACGATACCGATCATGTAAGTGTTCTGGTCCATCAATCGACAGCCCTACCATAAAACGATGTTGCGAGAGAAACTTTGCCCATTCTTCGTTTAGTAAAATCCCGTTAGTTTGTAATGTGTGAGTTATTTTTACCCCTTGGCCATAACGCTGGCACAGCTGGATAACACGTTGAAAAAAGGGAAGACCTAAGAGCAAAGGCTCACCTCCTTGCCAGGAGAAAGTTACTGGTTGGGAGTGCTGTGCCGCAATATGCTGTTTAACATACTCTTCCAGAGTCTCCTCAGACATTTTCCAGTGTTGCTTACGCTGTGGGTACAACGACTGCTTTTCTTGGTAGAAGCAATATTTGCAATCAATGTTGCATTTTGCACCACCGGGTTTAGCCATAACATGACATTGCCGGTACATAGTATACCCTCTATATAGTTAATCTCTAATTAAACGATGCACTCTCTCCGGGTCGAGGTCCCACCGAATACCATGTAGGAGAGGGATCCAGCTTCCATCATCTTTTCCTGCTATTTCTTTTGAAAATAAAATATTAAGCTTTTCGTTCAGGGTCATAATTAACGAGACATTCTGTTGATTAGTTGCCAGATTGTTCATTTCAAGGGGGTCTAACTTCAGATCATAAAGCTCAATATCATTAAGATTGAAAAGTGTATCTGGGGTTTTGGGGGTGTGATGTTGTTGCAATGAAAAATAGCGCGTAAACTTATAACGTCCATCATACATCATCCGGATGCCACCTCTTTTCTTGAGGTCCGGCGACAATATAGAAAAACGCTTTTGCTTTTCTTCTTTACTTAACGTCTCATCTCTGATGATTTTAAACATATTGCCAACATAGGTAGCATCAGAAAACAACAACATATCGTAGCAATACAAAATACCTGTTCTTATAGAATCAATAGTTGATGATTCCGGATTAAACAGTAATGAGCTAAAGTCATATCCTTTGCGGTTTTTTAAGGTAGAACTTTTTGCTTTATTTTGACTTCCTGTCAAGCCTGCCAAAGTGGGGGTAATATCTAAATGAGATGTAAGTGCAGCACACTTTCGACCACCAGGGAATGCGGGGTGACTGATTATCAATGGAACATGGACCTGTTCTTTGTATGTACAGGTGCCTTTGCCATTCATTTGATGAGCACCGCATAGCTCACCATGGTCGGCAGTATAAACGATGATAGTATTTTTCGTTAAATCTAGCGCATCTAACTCCTCTAAAATCCTGACCAACTGAGTATCATTATCACGGATACAATTAAAGTAATAATCTTGGAGAATTCTCCAGCGATTATCCTGATCAGCAATGTTTCCGACTAGCAAGCCATTACACAGCTGATACTCAAGATGCGCTGGGGGCCTGCCACGCTGACTAAACGCCTGATGTCTGGTGGGTGCTAGGGGAACTTCGGGCCATGAGGCCATATAAATCGTATTCTTTGGAGCTTTATTTGGAGTTGAAGAATTACTGTTCAGTATTAAAGCGCCTTTCCATTGGTTTTTATCGACGTCAGTATCTGTATCTATGTACATGGTATCGTGAGGGTTAACAAAATTCACCGCCAGAAACCAAGGTTTATTATTATGTTGCAATTCACTACCTTTATCTCTCAACCAGTTTATTGCTTCTCCTGCCGTGAGTTCATCATATAAGTAACCACCATGACTATGCCCTATAATATCGCCAACTCCGGTATAATCGTTAAAACCATATCCCTCCATAATTTCATGAAGTTTGACTCTGGGGATCATACCTAGGTCAGTACTGCCATCAGCATTTTTAGTTACAGGATCTTCCATTAACGTACTTAAATGCCATTTTCCTTTATACGCTGGGTAATACCCGACTTCACTCATAACATTACCAATGGTACCTAATTCAGGATCAAGGCTATCAGGCATCCACGGGAAACCTGGATTATCGAACATTTTGGTCTCTGGCATATGCAAACCGGTATATAATACCGAGCGTGAGGGGGTGCAAACGCTACTACAAATATGATGATTGGTGAAGGTTGTGCCAGAATCCATTAAGCGTTCTCGTCCTGGAACGGGGAATGGATAAGGATCAAAGTAATGTTCCTGATCTGAAGTAATGAGGAGGATATTAAAACCTTCGGGAATTTTATCTGGCATCTTTCTACTAAACTGATAGTTATATCTATGGGATGGTACGTTTCCTAGTTGTTGATTTTTACTTTCAAAAGTGGTTGCATCCATCTTTTGTGCTAATGCTTCAGGTGTGGAAACTAATGTTGCTGCAGTAATAGCACCTGAACCTAGCAAGAAATTTCTGCGGGAAATGTTATATTTAGTTGTCATAAAAAACCTCTATTCTTGAACGTCGTGATAAATAAAGCTATGACATTTTTAACCCAAGATGAAGCCATATTTAGTAAGATATTGTTTGATTATACTTAACTTTACCAAAATATATTTTTTGATCGAGACTTGGTGAGGTTTAGTATCATTACATTTATTTTTGTGAGTACCTATAGCAATGATTTAACTTTCGATATTAGGAAATAATACATGAACTAAAAGACAGAGTTGTACTACCTTAAAATACTCAGTGTTATGTTTCATTAACTGAAACTTAACAATTTAAACTAATTTTTAGAATTTACTATTGAATATATCTAGTTAAAATCTTGAATATTTAAAACAATGTTTATGCGATGGGTAGTTATTCTGATTTTAATGAAAAGGCGAGTTAGCGTGAAATCCCTATCACTACTTTACAGTACCAGTGGGTATCAATCCCACATATCATGCGATTGCATCTCAACTTAAACATTATGTTTTTCAGTAATAAATTCAAAATATTATGATATTTTTTTATTCAGGTCTATTCATATATATTATAAAGTGGATTCAGTTGTTGATAGCCCAAGATAACAACAAATTATAGAGTTCAGAATACGCCACCCCATGTCTTCGATGGGGCGTGCCAGATGCATTGCGGCGTTGGGGGTAGCATAAATATACAATTTCTTAAGTTTAAGCTGACGCTTTTTAAGTGCATGAAACGTATAGGGCTTAAAATCAATGGTGCAGTCTTTTCTAATAATACAGCAATAATTAAAATAGCATTATATTAAATATTTTGAATACACAGCACAGCAGAATTAGTGATCATCGTACAATACGAATACAGCTTATCGCCTTTAACTTACGGTTCACATTTAATGAGTTGCTAGCAAAACCGTGTTAACCTGCTAAATCATGCTACATCTCACACAGTAAGGCTATTTCTACCAGTGATAGCTTATGCCGATATCTAATTTGTTTGAACGATCAATCCAAGTGATATTATTCCTTGCGTTATTTATTTTATAATCAGCAAAAAATTGCAAGTTCCTATTAAAGTGGTAGCTAAAGCCAACTTCCTCATAATCGAGAAGATTCGTAGAATTGCCAGAAACTGTTTGAGACAAACGAGTATATCCAATATTAGGTTGTAGTGTTTCAGTTAGCATATATTTAGCCAGCACCTCATAGCTAAAGGATGCTGTGTTGTTGCAGCAAGACTGCGGGCTAATAGCGTTGTTACTCTGGGTTAATACAGCAGCAAGATAAGTTCTTCTGCTGTTGTAACTAACTCCTTCCGCGTAGGTATTTATTTTTTTCTTATAGCTGGATTCTTTTTGTTGGTTAAAGGTCGTTGCTGAAGACGATGCTGAAAATATAGCACTTAACTCTGGTGTAAAGGACCAAGATAGGGAAGCAGAAACGCCATTACCATTCTGTTGTTTTAAAATACGGTCTTCATTATTACTTTTAAACTGATACTGCAACTCCATCTTAAGATGATGATTTAAAACAGTTAATCGCTTGCGCCAAGTTATAAGATTAAGGGCGCGTCCACGCATGAAATTATCGATATAGTTATATGACATTTCCCGAAACAAAGGAGACCGATCAGTCAGTGAAGTAACATCATACAGCAACCCCCAGTTTCGGCCAATATCTAGGCTTCCCCAGTGTAAATTATCAACCCCTAAGTATGCAAGACGAGTTGCATTTCTGGTGGAATCCGATATGCTGACCGTATATTCCCAATTGGCATAAGCTTGCCAATCTTTTGTAATATCTCTCTTTCCGATTAGTCCAAAATATAAATAGCTGCGATCGCCATCGTCCTTGACATTGTTACTTATAAATCTTCTGGCAATTATAGTTCCATAAAAATCAAGTTTTTTTTCATCTTGGTTCACTAGATTAATCGAATAAGCACTTTGAGAAAAAAGTAGCGTTATTGCTAAAAGACATTGATATTTATAACGTGAAATCATACTAAAGAGCCCATTAAAACTGAAACCACATTAATTTCAGCTTGAGATTTATTGGGAAATATGCTCACTACTTATTTAAATGATAGTAATTCTTTTACATTAATGAATTTTTATTTTTAAAATAGCTAATAACTCCATTTGTAATTGCTAGAGCTATTTTGTAACGAAAGGCCGACGTGCCCAATAACTTTTCTTCTGCGGGGTTAGTGATGAAAGACGTTTCAACAAGTATAGATGGTATATAGGGGGACTTTAGCACGATAAATGCAGCTTGCTCTGTCTGATTTGAATGCATGTGGTGAATGGGTGAAATATGATGAACAATATGCGCCCCTAGCATAAGACTTTCTTTGATAGTTTGAGTCTGTGCTAAATCGAAGATTGTCTCGTTAAGGTACTTATCTTTATAAATGACTTTATTACCGGCAATGTCATCCGAGCCATTCTCACTTTTGGAAAGGTATTTCGCCATTGCACTACTAGCTCCACGAGATGAAAGAGCAAAAACTGAGGCTCCATGAGCAGTGGGACTTGTAAATCCATCTGCATGAATGGACATAAGTAGATCGGCTTGATGAAAGTGTGCCATTTGGACACGATCATAGAGAGGGATAAAAGTATCATCTGATCGTGTCATAAATGCATCAATTCCATGCCTCTTTAATAATGCCTGAACTTTAATGGCTATATCCAAAACAACATGTTTTTCCATCGAACCTTTGTGACCAATTGCACCGGAATCAATTCCACCATGTCCAGGATCTAGCATTACCCTATATTTTGTATGGGAATGATGTTGAGAGCGCGGGCGAGCTAATCGCTTATGTTGATTTGCACGAGCCAAATTAGGAACAAGAATATTCGATACAATAGCCGCGCAACCAGCAAGAATTAGTCTTCTCCGAGTAGTTTTGCTATTCAATATAAAAGCCTCATACCACTTGTGTTTGGTGATGTTATAACGTATCGATATAGCCAAGGGCGAGGCATTTTATGTAATTTAATGTTACTAGAAATTATGTGGTGTCTTTAGCTAAAACAGTGATTAAATTGATATAAAACAGATAATTATAAGATTCTCATATATTGATACAGATATTTTCAAATGATAATAACTCTCAACTCAATTGTTATGTTATAACGTTATACATCATGTGAATTGAATTGTAAGTCAGGGCGATGCTGTTGTTCATTTATTAGATCTAGGAAGGAAATATGACGACCAAAAATATTAAAAATGAAAAGCTAAACATTCTTGCCATACTGGCGGTTTCACTGAGCACAGTCATTGCTGTGTTGGACAGTACGATTGCTAATGTTGCTTTGCCAGATATAGCAAAAGATTTTGGCATTTCCGAGTCATCATCCATTCTGGTCATTAATGCCTACCAGTTTGCAATAATTTCCTCATTATTGGTTTTTGCTGCGCTTGGCAGAAAAGTAGGAAACAAACGCATCTTCACTCTTGGTGTGTTTCTTTTTGCGTTCTCGTCTCTGGGATGTGCTCTTTCACAAACCTTGAATACACTGACATTCTTTCGTGCTATTCAAGGTATTGGCGCTGCCGCGATCCTGAGCGTCAATGCGGCATTAATAAAAACTATCTATCCATCCAAATTACTAGGACGTGGTTTAGGTATTAATGTCATGGTGGTGTCTGTTTCAGCTGCAGCAGGCCCCTCTATTGCATCAGTAATTCTCTCTATAGCGAGTTGGAATTGGTTGTTTACCATTAACGTTCCTATTGCATGCACCTCTTTACTCCTTTGTATGATATCTCTTAAATCAACTAAAAATACTGAAAATCGATTTGATAGCGCAGGGGCTGGACTTGTTTTTATGACATTTATTTCATTCTCATTATTCATGCTGGGGGTAACTAATAATAATCGTACGGAGGTTTATTTAGGCGTGGTTTTACTTGCGGTGTTAGCAATAACCTTTTATGTAAATCAAAATATAAAAGGCGATAGCGCATTAATCCCTATGACAATATTTCATAATAAAACATTTTCACTATCCCTATTGATGTCAATGTTATCATATAGTACACAACTACTAGCATTTGTCTCTCTGCCGTTTTATTTCCACAATGTCTTAAATCGTGGTGTTGTCGAAATCGGCATGCTATTGACAGCATGGCCTCTGGCAACTATGTTGACATCTATCGTAGCTGGGGAGGTTATAAAAAAAATCAATCCCAATCTGGTCGCAATATCTGGATTATTTTTGCTCTCAGTAGGGACAATGCTCATGGCATTATTATCGAATGAACCATCTAATATCCAGATAATCTGGCGAGTTGCTATTTGTGGCTTCGGATTTGGGTTATTTCAGTCTCCAAATAACTATCTTATTTTGACATCTATTTCTGACAAACATAGCTGTATAGCCAGTGGCTTATTAGGTAGCTCACGACTAATCGGACAAATTATTGGTTCCGCCTTAGTAGCAATATTTTTCAACTTCTACGGAAACTACGGCACAGTTATTAGTTTATTTACTGGAGCATTTTTTTCGCTACTATCACTGACCGTAAGTTACTACCGTTTTAAATCCAATAAGAAAAAAATAATCTTACAAAAAATCGCATGAAAATATTAATGAAATCAATCATCTTAAAAGATAGGATACTCGTAGTACTATTTCCCAATATACTCTGGTTTTCTAATGCACAACTACGGAAGCTTTATAATAAATCAACGTTAAATTAGTTTTTACAAAACTATTTCCATTGTACAAACAAGTGTAATTTTAGATGTAATACAGCTTAAATATTTATGTGAGATTAACTTATTTTGAAAAAGCGTATGAATTACGATGACTAGTACCCATGTACATAATCAAAAGGATTTTAATAGAAATAAACCTTACACACCTTGTGGATAACATAATGGTATATTACATTTTCTCTGCACCAGTTATCATAACTATGTCGCGAACTATAATGCATTCTGACATTGTAATAAAAGATCTTGTATAGCCTATAAAAAAACAACCCTATTCTTAGTATAAGTGAATGAGCGAAAAACTATGCCTAATAATAAAATAATTTCATTATTTATTTTATCATCTGTACTTACCATTCCGATGGTTAGTTACGCACATGATATCCAAAAAAAACAGCCTGCTACTGATTTAATAAACAGTGTGAATAATACTTCATTAAAATTCAACCGGATAGTTATTACTGGCAACTGCCCGTTCAGTGTAATCATGGCTAATAATGAAGCATACAAGCATGTCATAGGTGTCGGACCATGGGCATTTTTACATTCCAACATGAAAATACTTCAGGACATGAAGCCAGATATAAAAAGAATCACCACTGCATTTATTAACAAAGACTATGTTGTGAATATAGAATCTTTACTTAATATACATCCAGATTTAATTTTTTATTACGGAAAGAGCCAAGATGATGGTTTGGAACGTATAGGTGTACCTACGATTAATCTCGATGCTGGAGGTGACTCGAAATACAAGCCTATGAAAACTCAGATTTATTGGGAAGATACTTTTAATCAAACACTTGGTTTACCACCTAGTCACAAGTTTTCTAATGCATGGAAAGCAACGTTTCTTGAGGTGAAACCATATGTTGACAAGATTAAGTTGAAAAATATTCGCGCTTTGTACCTCGAGCAAAGTGATGGGAAACAGCTTAAAGTTAGTGGGCCAAAAACTTATGGAGATACATATCTAAAAATGGTTGGACTAAAAAACGTAGCAAGTGATCTCAAAGTGAAAGGAGACGCTGGCAGGTATATTAACGTATCAATGGAACAAATTATCAAATGGGACCCAGATGTTATATTTGTTGTATTTGGTAGTGCTAAAGATATCTTAAATAACAAAAGCCCTGGACAAGATTGGCATAATATAAAAGCTTTTAAAAATAAAATGATTTTTTCTACGCCCATAGGTATACATAATTGGGGAGGATTATCAGCAGAAACGCCTCTTTTACCAATATATATGATTAATAAGATTAATCCTATATATATCAGTGATGCTAAAGTGAAAGAGGTAACACGATCATACTATAAAAAGCTATTTAACTATGCGGTGCCTGATGCACTTCTTGATGAAGAACTTAGTCAGAAATAATTAGATACCGCCATTGAAGTTAACTATCAATAATTATTGGTAAGGTAACCATGCAGACAAAAGAAAGATACCTTTTGGTGATGGGTTTATTGGTTGTTTTGTTGTTATCAATATCAATAGCATCACTTTTTATCGGCCGTTATTCATTGTCTTTCGTCGAAATGATAAGGCAGTTGTTACATCAAAATATTCCTAATTATTTGAGCCCTGGATCTTCCATTATATATAATCTTAGACTACCAAGAGTAATCGCGGTGATGATGGTTGGGGCAGGTCTATCGGTTGCGGGGAGCACCTATCAAGCAGTATTACGCAATGCATTAGCTAGTCCGGATGTGCTAGGTACCTCTTCTGCTGCAGCATTTGGCGCAGCCTTAGGTATTTTGCTTGGTCTTCCATTGCAGTTCAGCACTTTTTCTTCCTTCTTATTTAGTATTATTAGCCTTTTTTGCGTACTAGGGCTTTGCCAACTTAAGAGGAGTCATGGGGAGCTAACAACAATCTTATCAGGTATTATTGTAGCTTCAGTTTTTATGTCTTTTATCTCTATAATCAAATATGTGGCAGACCCGCAAGACGAGCTACCCGCGATTGTCTTCTGGATGATGGGCAGTTTTGCATCTGTTGTAAAAGGTCAAGTTTATGGACTAATACCCCTATATGCTATTTGCTACCTCGTAATCTACAGATTACGTTGGAAAATAAACGTATTGTCACTTGGGGATGACGAGGCTAGAATTGCTGGAATGAATCCTCTGTGGCTGAAATCTATTTTATTGATCGCAGCTTCAACAATGGTTGCTGCGTCAGTAACGATTGCAGGTATCGTGGGATGGGTTGGCTTAGTAATCCCACACTTGGTAAGAACGCTGGTTGGTTATAATCATGGAAAGTTGATTCCTGCATCCGCTTTATGTGGGGCTTTATTCTTACTAGTGATTGACAATATCGCTAGGACTCTGACTTACGCAGAAATTCCAATTGGTATTTTAACCGCTCTTATTGGTGCCCCTCTGTTTGCCGTGCTTTTCATTATGAGTAATCGATATGATCGAACTGAATAACCTGACATTTGCTTTCAAAGGAAAGGTTAATACTTTTGAAGGCATTACATTATCTTTAAGCAAAGGTGAAGTGCTCTGTGTATTAGGGCCGAATGGTGTGGGGAAAACTACACTACTTAAAACTATTCTTGGCCTTTATCAGCCAACTAATGGTTATTGTCATATAGAAGGAATTGACGGTAGAAGAGCTCGGCTTGCATATATCCCCCAGGCTAAACGTATTAATTTTTCTTATACTGTGCTTGATTTTGTCTCATTCGGTCGTCCTCTCTGTGGCAAGTTGCTTGCTTCCCCGGAAGCTAAGGATATTGAAAAAGCTCAACAAGTACTTTCGGATCTAGGAATTTCCTACTTAGCCCAAAAAGATGTCAATCATATCAGCGGCGGTGAGTTACAGATGTGCTACATCGCCAAAGCATTAGTTTGCGAACCTGATATTGTAGTATTAGATGAGCCGGAGTCTAATCTTGATTTTAACAATCAAGCTCGCATTATTAATCTATTATACGAATTATCAAAAGAGAAAACCGTTACCATCATCCTAAATACGCATTTCATTAACCATGCAAATTTTATTGCAGATAAATGTTTGCTAATGGGAAGAAACGGTTACTTTTTTGGTAATACAAAAAACGCTCTGCAAGAGAATCTTTTAGAAGCTTATTTCCATGTTTGCATAAAACGTTGTCCTTTTGAGCATAAAGGTGAACAGAAAGAATCATATGTAATCATGCTTTGAAATATTACTAATTAATTAGTAGGTCAGGAGTTTGTACGCCCCCTCTCTTCTTACGAGGTGTCAGCAGTTCGGCAATATCAAAGTGGCAATGAAGAAATTCACTGTACGCTGACTGACGTAATATAACAATAAATGAATTCATCAATACTTGAGTAACTTAACTCTGCTTTAGTACAAGCTGATGACTCAAAACCTAAGAGGGCCACATGTTACAAGAAAGTAAAGCTGGCTTGCTTAAATATGGATTATAGTAATAGTAGCTTTCTAATTTATAGTGGGAGTAAACATCGACTGGAGTTAATTTAAGTTCGATAACATTTCGATTATGAAAAAAATATTAATTATAAAACAAGGACAAGGATATTAAAATTCTACAAGACTGAGTACCTTAAATGCGATCTGGCAGAAACATATTTCTTTAATACTGTCACTGCCAGATCAACTGCATTTTACTATCTAAAAAATCTAATGTTTTTCGCATTATGCATTGACATTAACAACATTCAGGAACCATAAACAGAAAGAAGTTCGTTAGCCGCCAATTGGCCAAGTGCATTGGCTGCAAAAGGGCTATCCCCTGTAAGTACCTTACGATCCTTAAAAACGCGTCCTTTAACATCTTCATTAATAATATTTACCCCCATTTGCTTGAGAGCCTCTCCAAAATACCATGTGAGGTGACCTGGCATATATCCTATGTCAGGTGTTTGCTTATCAGCTGAATCAGGGAATGCACAAATCGAATAACCTTTGAGGGGGTTATAGCCATTGCGCAGTGAAAGGAATGCTGCTGGGCCATGGCAAAGAGATATCACGAAGCGTTCATTGTTCATGAACCAGCGAATAATATCAGCTACTACGCTGCTTTCTGGTAGTCCTATCAAAGCGCCGTGACCTCCAGGAATAAACACTGCTGCATATTCACTGTGTTCGTGAAGGCCACTTAAAATATCAGACAGTCTCCTAGGGGTTTGGAACTTACCTCTATACTGACTGAAAAATGGCATAATTACTTCATCTTTATGTGGCATCGCCCAGTATTCGAACTTGGCCATATAGCCTGATATTGTCGCAATTTCAAAATCGAAACCGGCAGCGTGCATATGATACATTGGAATAAGTGTTTCAACAGGATGATTTCCCGTTGAGAATAAAGCACCACTATCAGTCATCAGGTAACGCTCATCTGCAGCGATAACAAGTACTTTTCTCTCTCCAGTGTGAGGACTAGAATAGTTGTAGCCGCTTAGATCAGATACAGGGCTAGTAAACTGGTTAAGAGAATAGTCAGAGGGGAAATATGCGTTTTCTTCAGCATGGTCCACTTTCGGATTTAAACTTTTATCATCTGTCATTACGTATTCCTCATTGTTTGGTGTTAGGTCTCTTCCTCATGCCTGAACTCACCGAATATAAAGACTACTAATAGGCTCTTTCATATTGCAGTGTACTACTGGTAACAAGCACACTGTAGAACAATCTCTTTTACATACTGTGTCAGTGAGTTTGGTCACAATATAAATATTCATAATAATTTATATTAAATCTCAACGCAGTTATTATTTATGCTATCTGTATAATAGAATTTATATATGGAGAACTACCCGTTAACATTGCGACTTTAGTGGAATATAAATCTTAGTTGACGTGACGATATTCGGACTAAACAACAGCTCAAAGGTCTGTGGTACAACGCATGCCAGTAGTGTGCGCTGGGCACCTTCAACGTATCACTGACTCCAGGAGCTGACCCATGCACACCACGACAATTCCTCCACGCTGAATATGTGACAAATGCAGAAGCCAGTTCTGCGGTGTGACGCCCTGTCCGTTCTGTTACCGGATGGCCCTGCCCACCGCTACGGCATTTCGCTAATACCATTTGCCTGATTTAACCCACGTCTTATTCCCATACCCCTGAACTCATTTTCATTTAATTCCGGATACCGCATGCACCTCTGCCCTCCACGGGAAGGATTACGCCTGCGCGTCGTCCGGCAAAGGACCATTATTATGACGATTCACAACATGCAATTTCGCATCATGCGTACCGCCCTGAACCACGCGGGCAAAGTCATTCATACAAGAGACTTAACACCTCGCTCACGGGAACGCTGGTATTGCTGCTCCTGCAACAATCCTTTGCGACTACGCTGGACGCATGACAGCGGCGGTTACTTTGAACATAGCCTGGAAGAAGCTGAAGAACTCAAGTTAAAGTTTTGCGAGTATCAGGCCATTCCCCAAGAGAAACCAGTATCAGATTTTGAGCAGGCAGTTAATGCACTGATGGAACGTGATGACACACCATCTACAGGTCCCTCAAAAAAGGATTACTTCTGTGTGCTCTGCCAGCATGAATATTATGGCCTTAGGTATTGCTCAGAATGCAGGCAGCATATCTACAGTACGGAAATGAAAGACCTGGATATCCTCACCGCGCCGGCTAAGTTTGCGAAATGAGGGGGCTTGCTTGCATAGTTTAGAGCATGGCAAAGACCCTTTCCGGCAGATTACCGTGGGATAAGTATTGGATTCAGAGTGGCTTATACCGTCGGACCAAAACAATAAAAGAGGCGGTAGGTTATGCTTCAGTGGAGATAGTCACCATTTGGTGAACACCGGAAGATCGTGTGAATCCGGGGAACAAATCACCCAGATGCTGGTTAGTGCTCTGGCCAACGATATGGCAAAAAATAAAACGTCCGAGCTGGTGGCTATGTTAAGCGTGGTCGCACCTTGCATGACGTTGATGGTCACAGGGAATAAAACCCCTGGACTTGTCAGGGTGATCGAAGCAATGCAGCCCTAGGCGCTGACTGGCCACTTTAAACGTTTCTCACTGGCCGGGTTGAAGGCGACAAAAGAATACCAAAAAAGCGTCGTTCAGTTTCTATGAGACCGCTGAATGAGAGACATTCTATTTTCCGCTGAGAGCGGGAAGCAGACGATCGCAGAATTGACATCAGTGTTTGATAGAATCCAGGAATCCAGAACCTTAATAAACCTCTTTCCTGTAGAATCTCAGAGACAATGCTTTCGAAACGCTATAACGCTCCAAAATATCTAGAGAATATTTTACGATTAACTTTCGGCTAACCATATGCACCCGCACATCAACCAAATATGGAAGAACACAATGACGACACGATTAAAATAGATTTGTACTGGCTGCTAAACCGAAGATACCCCCTGATGTTCAGCAATTGAATGGCGGAGGTAGCGGGTCGGTTCATGTGAGCGCACATGCACCGACCTTTTGGGCTAACAGCCCACACGCACTCTGTCATGCCTGGCTCTTAGGCGAGTAAATGCGATCTTCTTTTCAGCTCATATTTTCTTGTGCATATCTGCCACATACAGACTTTCATCAGCGTTTTGTCGTGATGATATTCACGCTCGCTATCGCGACTAAAATCAGCAACACACCGACTATCTGCAGCACACTCACTTTCTCGTTGAGTAAAATAATGGCAAAAATAATCGAAGCGGGTAGCTCAAGTGCCGATAATACGCCCCCCATGCTGGCAGTGATTTTAGGCATCCCTTGGGTAAAACACCATAGCGGGAGTACGATAGAGAAAACGGCGATGATGCTCCCCCACTTTAAAGACAAATAAAGTTCAGCGATATTAAGGTGCCGTCCCCAGATAACACAGATAACAATCAGCGCGCCAAGAGAAAGATAAAAAGCCCGACCTATTGAGGAAGCGTTAGGCGCTAAACTGTTTGTCATCATAATAGTAATGGCATAACAAAATCCGGCCATAAAACTGTATGCGAGACCGATAACTGAAATATCACCGACACGTTCAATGACATTGGTCGCAAGCACAGTCCCCACTAGGATCACCATGATGCATAACACCTGGCCCCGAGTCGGGAGCACCTTTTTAAATAAGAAATCGAGTACCGATGTGATCCACACAGACTGCATCAGCATAACCGCCGCTATCGCGACGGGGATATACGCTAATGAGGCGAAATAAAACGAGTTTGTCAGCGCTAATGCACTTCCAGCAAAAATAAGTCGTCGTTTATCGTAAGTGCGAATAGGAGCGGCTTTAATCCCTCCTATTCGTGTCAAACAGACATAAACTATCCCGAGAAACACAAATGCCAATAAAAACTGAAAGAAGAGAATGTTGCCTTCTGTTAGCCCTTCAGCGCGCGCAATTTTTACTAGTGATGCCGGTAAGCCATAGCTAATGGCACCAAACAATACGAAAAGAATACCCTGTAGCTTCATCATTTCCCATTAAGAATATCAGCAGCATAAAATCACTGTTAAGCTGAATAAATATTAAAGAATACACCTTTCTTGGGCGGTTGCCCTCTGCGCTCAGCAACGTTTGCCCAGTGTACCTGTATTCGAAAGCTCAAAGAGCACCTCGGCAATATACATGATTAAAAAACGTAGCGCTCATTCCCTCTTGCATGGGCAATGCGTAAATATATCGACCACACTACGTTTAATCCTAAAAGTAATAATGTGATATTGAATGCCAACGAAGAAAGCAATTAATTACTTGATAAATATATACATATTAAATTTCATACTGTGATAAAAAGAGATAATGAACTATTGCCTCATTCATTCGTTGGGAAGATAATCAACTGGAACTTGTTTGCTGTTCATATAAATTTTATTTTGCCCTACCTCTCCGTAGGGCTTTTTTTTCCTACACCTTCCAATTGCTCTTATTCATCTCCATCAAATCTTATTGAAGACTAAGCTATATGCCGTTCTCTTTGGTCATTATCCCATGGATGATTGAGGGTATTTTTTTTACTTAAGGCGATATTTATTATTTTATTTACTTTCCATATAGGATGAAATGCTACTCAATAACGTAAGGAAAAAAGCTTTTACTGTCCAAATCAAGATAATATAATCCCTAACACACTGATTTTTATTTATTTTCACAATTATTAAACAGCGCTAATGTGTTGAAATACCCTTCCTTTTCATCTTGTTATTCTGTCAATTATTATACTGCGTTAAAACTTAAGCAATGTGCACCTATCTCAGCCAAATATCAGGGAAGAACCGTGACATCAGGACAACGTCAAAGCATAAAGCCTCCACACGCTTTCCTTTTCTTGGGTTTGAGGTCAAAGGGCGCCTTATTCTCTTTATGCCTGCTATTGACGGCGTGGGTGCAGGCTGCACCGTTAAGCCCCTCAGACCGTAATAGCATTGAACTGCAGCAGCAAGATATCCTGCGCCAAAACCAGCTTCAACGTGAAGCGTTAGAACGTAGCCAAACAGTTCGCCCGTCATTACCGTCCGCAGGCGTCGCCAATCAAGGCCCTTGCTTTACCCTCAATACTATCGTGTTTGAGGGGGCAGACCATCTTTCTCGTTATCGACAGCGCCAGTTAACCGCTGACTTTGTGGCAAAGTGCCTTCATTTATCGCAAATCAATCAGCTGATTAAAAATGTCTCTGATGATTACATTCAACGTGGGTATATCACCAGTCGTGCTTTTTTAACCGAGCAGGACTTGTCGCAGGGCACGCTGACAATTGTTGTCCTTGAAGGGAAGCTTGAGGATATTACGCTTGAAGGAAAATCCTCGTTAAGCCTTGCAATGGCCTTTCCTCATTTGAAAGGTAAAATTCTTAACCTGCGCGATATTGAGCAGGGGATGGAGCAAATCAATCGCGTCCGCAGTACGCCGGTACAAATCGACATATTGCCGGGCAAACAGCCCGGTTATTCCATTATCAACCTCACCGCCACGCCTGAGTTCCCTTTGCAGTTTGGGGTGGGATTTGATAACAGCGGGCAGAAAAGTACCGGCGTGGGTCAACTCAATGCCTCACTCACGGCCAATAATCTACTGGGTCTGGCTGACCGCTGGTTTGTCAGTGGGGCGCGCAGTAGCGCCTTTGCCAATGACCATGACGCCCAAAGCGTCCAAGCGGGCGTGAGTATTCCTTACGGATATGGGCTACTCGACTACAGCTATGCCTACAGCAATTACCTGACCACCATTAATAACCGTGGCTATGATTGGCGTTCACGTGGGGACACCCAAACACACCGCGTCACGGGCAGTTGGACCGTATACCGTGACAGTGACATGAAAACAGCGCTTATGCTGGGGCTCACGCGTCGTAGTAGTCAAAATTATCTCAATGATGAACGGCTCGACAGCAGTAGCCGGGTGCTCACCAGTGCGATGCTGGGTATTAATCAAAGCTTCCGATTATGGCGTGGTTTTGCCACCTTTAATCCCACGTTTAATCGCGGCATTCCTTGGTTAGGGGGCGAGCATGATACCGATAAAGCGCCTCACTCACCTCAGGCTGAGTTCACTAAATGGACGCTGTCGAGCAGCTATTACTTACCCCTCACAGAGAGTCTCACCTATCTCACCAGCGCTTATGGTCAATGGACACCTGACCGGCTCTACGGCAGTGAACGCTTAACGATTGGCGGCGAGAGCTCAGTGCGCGGATTTAAAGAACAGTACCTTGCCGGCGATAAAGGCGGCTATTGGCGTAACGAGCTGGACTGGACCTTATTCTCATGGCCCCTTCTCGGCAACGTCGGGGCTGTTGCGACTATCGATGGTGGCTATCTTCAGCCGGACTCACGCGACCCCTATGCCTCTGGCACCTTATGGGGAGGGGCTGTCGGGCTCTTTAGTGCCGGGCGCGTTGTCTCAAATCAGCTCACCGTCGGCTGGCCGTTGTCTTATCCAGGGTGGCTCACGCCGGATAGGGTCTCAGTTTATTATCGTATTGGATTGGCGTTTTAAGGAACCTGCACATGGCTGAGCATTTATTAACTCCATCAATACGCTATCGCATCCTGAGTTATACCCTCAGCGGACTGCTTGTTCTTCAGCCCGTGATGCCCGCGCTCGCGGCCAGCATCACGCCGGTAACGCCGGGCACACAGATGGATAAGGCGGGTAATGGTGTGCCCGTCGTGAATATTGCTACACCCAATCAGGCCGGGATTTCTCATAACCAATACCAGGATTTTAACGTCGGTAAAGAAGGCGTCATCCTGAATAATGCCACCGACCGCCTGACGCAAACTCAGTTGGGTGGGCTTATCCAAAATAACCCTAACCTCAAACCAGGAAAAGAAGCGTCTGGCATCATCAATGAAGTCGTGGGTGCCAACCGCTCTGAGCTACAAGGCTTTGTTGAAGTCGCCGGTAAGCAGGCCAATGTCATGGTGGCCAACCCCTACGGTATTACCTGTAGCGGGTGTGGTTTTATCAACACCCCGCAGGCCACTCTCACCACAGGGAAGCCCGTTCTTGACGCATCCGGAGTATTACAGTCCGTCGAGGTGACAAAAGGCAGCATTTCGATTGAGGGGCAAGGACTTAATGCCAGCCAAACGGACCGCGTTAACCTGATTGCTCGCGCCACGGAGATGAATGCGCAACTACATGCTAAAGACCTCACCGTCATTGCTGGCGCCAATCGCGTGAAGGCAGATGGCACTGTTGTGCCGATAAAAGGCGAAGGACAGGTACCCACACTGGCCATCGATACGCGCGCACTGGGTGGAATGTACGCCAACCGTATTAAGCTGGTTTCCAGCGAAACAGGGGTTGGCGTCAACCTTGGCAATCTCAATGCACGACAAGGTGATATCCAACTCGACAGTCATGGGCATCTCACCTTGGGCAACACCTTGGCACAAGGCAATTTGCAGGTCAACGCGGCGCAGGCAACACTCAGCGGCGAACAAAAAGCCGGCAACGCTATTGATGTTAATACACAAGACGGGCTTGTACTGAATGACGCTACCTTAACAAGCGGCAAGACCATCAGTCTGAGCAGTCGTGGCACAGTCAATATCAACAATAGTCGAGTGGCGGCGGGGACGGATGCGTTAGGTGCAGTCACCCCTCAAGGCTCGCTTGCACTCAGCGGGCAACGTCAAAACTGGAAAAATAGCGCCCTGAGTGCCGGTAATGTGACGGTGAAAGCTACGCAGAGCCTGACGCAGGACACGCCATCAACGCTGATGGGATTAAAATCGGTTAATGTTGATGCCACTCAGGCAACACTCGATGGCAAAATCAGCAGTGCCCAAGATATCTCGCTCACCAGCCAAACACTCACGACCGGTAAACAGTCTGAGTTAAATGCTCAACGCAACCTAGAGATAAAGTCCACTCAAGCGGCTATGTTGCAGGGACAAGCGCTGGCGGGGCAGGATGTTCAACTCGCCAGTGCGGCGTTAACACAATCGGGGACGTTAAAAAGCAATCGCAACACCACCCTGAACACACAGTCTCTGGATAACGCGGGGCTTCTTCAGTCCTTAGGGTCATTGACGCTTAACGGCGAGCAGTTAAACAACCGCGGACGGCTTTTATCGGGCGCGGGAATAAACGTGTCAGCAATAAACCTTAGCAATACGGGGGTATTGAGCGCCCAGCAGCAGCTATCACTTGAACTCCAACACGCATTAGATATTGCCTCATCAGGGCAGTTACTGAGTGATACTACGGTATTTATTCATGCTGATGACCTTCAGAATGCGGGCCTCATTCGGGGAACGCAATCTCTTGATATCAACAGCCACAACGTGAGTACCCGCGCGAATTCAAGCCTTCTCAGTGATGGCGATGTCACCTTGTCAGGGCAAACGCTCTCGCTGGCAGGGTTAACATCAGCTAAAGGGGCTTTGAGCCTCAATGGTCAGTCGCTGACCACACAGCAAAGCGCCAAAACGCAGTCAGCTAAACGTATTGCTATCAATGCAACAACCCAAGGTGACTTGTCAGGCGAGCTTTTCTCGGCCGGTACGTTAGATATCAAAACAGGTCACCTTATCCATCGTGGCAACACGCAAGCACAGTCTGCCTCGATTCATACTACGGCGTTTGAAAATCAGGGGCAGATCACCGCCTTGGGCGACCTGACACTCCAGAGTCAATCCGTTAACCAAAGCGGCACAATACAAGCATCAGGGCTGGCGGCTATCACAGCGAATAGTCTGGACAACCATGGCGTATTCGGGGCGAACTCCCTCACCTTTAACATCGGAGAGCGCTTAACGAATGCACCGGCGGGTTTACTGAGTGCTGAAAATGCGTTAAACCTTCACGCCCAAAATGTTGATAATGCAGGAAAGCTCACCGCCCAGGCGCTTTATCTCACTGCTGATAGCATCGATAACAATGGCCTACTTCGCGGCCTTCAGTCCTTAAATATCGACACGCAAAGCCTCAGTAATCGCCAAGACGGCGTGCTTTACAGTCAGCGTGGGTTTACCCTTTCAACTCCGGTATTGACCAATATGGGCGTCATTGGGAGTGAGAGTGATATCACGCTCAGTGGCCAAGCTTTCGATAACAGCGGCGAAACTCATGCAGCTAACCTGACGTTAGCGCATAAAAACATCACCAATGCCAGCGGTGGTCGCCTACTCGCTGACAATGTATTGACCAGCAACAGCGATGTTTTGACCAATGCAGGCTTACTCGCCGCCGATATCGCGAAAGTAACGACGACAGCCTTGACCAATACGGGCACGCTGCAAGGGAACGCGTCTCTCACCGCTCAAACTCAAAGCGTCGATAATAGCGGTCGTTTGCTCTCGCAAGGTCAGTTACAACTCGAGGCCCAGACACTCCGTAATACCGGTGGTATTCAAGCCAGCGATGCACTCAGAGTTCATGCATCCCATCTAGATAACCAAAAAAGCGGTGTCATGCTCAGCGCTAATAGTCTGGCTCTACAGAGTGACTCACTCAAAAATAGCGGATTACTGCAGGGTAAAACGCTTGAGCTTCAAGCAACGGATTGGGAAAACACAGGGAATGCCCTTGGTGAGCAAATAGCGACCCTGCGCATCCTAGGCCAACTCAATAACACGGGGAAAATTTTAGGGCAGCGCGATATCACACTGAGTGCACAGGCAATGGACAACTCTGGATGGTTAGTCGCCAACATCCTGACGCTACAAGGCGAAGTGGCTAATCGCGGCCTTATTCAGGGAAGTCAGGCGCTCTCATTAAACGGACCTCAGTTATATAACTATTCGAACGGGCAATGGCTAAGCGACGGCGTCATAAGTGTTCAAGGCACCAATATTAAAAATGAAGGTACTCTACAAGGCGATACTGTCCGTATTCATACCGACACTTGGGTAAACACCGGTCGCACACAAGCGCAAACAGGCCTCAATGTCGAAGCTAAAGGGAGTATTGATAACCAAGGGTATCTATTGAGCCAAGGCGATGCCTCTTTGCAGGGTGAAACACTCTCCAATAGTGGAACACTCGCCGCCAATGAGCTCATCGTGACGACACCTATACTGACCAATAGCGGGCTGCTCCAGGGAAATCGCTCACTATCGTTGTTAACCTCTCATCTTAAAAATGACCAAACAGGTCAAGTGGTGAGTGGCAGTGCATTAGATTTGACCTTAGACGATATGGATAATGCAGGGCTTCTTCAGGTTAACGATAATTTAACGTTGCAAGGCCGTCATTTCACCAATCAAGGTAAGGTCATCGCGAATAACATCGCGTTGACCTGGAGTGAGTTCACCAACCAGCAAGGCGGGCAGTTATTAGCGCGTAGCGATGCGATATTGAACGCTCCCCTTTTAAGTAATGCGGGAGTCATTGCGGCAAATAACGTCACGGTGACAGGGGCGACAATAGATAATTCGGGCATACTCCAAGGAGCGAATTCCCTCGTCTTATCAAGCCAAATACTTAACAACCATGCTTCTGGAAGTATTCTCAGTAAAGGCGATCTTCGCCTGCAAAGTCGTCAGGCCAGCAATGACGGTGAGTGGCAAGGGGATACTCTGAACTTTGATGTTGATGATTTTAGCAACCAAGGTGCGGTGAAAGGCATCGCTCAGCTTACTGGGCATTCAACCCATTCACTCACCAATAGCGGGTTAATATGGAGTCAGGCCAACGGTGAGTTGCAGGCCCATCAGATACAGAATACGGGCAAAATAATGTCCGATAATCTGACAGTGACGGGCAACACAGTCAATAATAGCGGACTGTGGCAAGGCACCCACGACGTCACCGTACAAGCGGATACACTTAACATAGGGAAAACAGGAAAGGCCATTGCAGGCCGCAATGTCGCTCTGAGCACCGCGCACTCCCTGATTAATGAAGGGGTCATACAAGGCGCGCAAGCGACGCTCAATAGTCCAATATTGCGCAATAGCGGTACTTTACTGGGCCTTGAGAAGCTTACCCTCGCCGTCGCTGATACATTGGCCAATATCGGTCAGATATTGAGTCAAGGCTCGGCTAACCTCCAAGCAAAAGCCTATGACAATCGCGGTGCATTGTTAAGTGCAGGCGACCTATTCCTTAAAGGCAGCACGTTAACCAATGCGGGTAATATTCAAGGACAGCGTCTCACCATTACTCCAGCCAGTGTGAATAACAGCGGCTCATTAATTGGGTTGGATTCGCTGACATTCAATGCGAATAACCTGATGCTCACCAATACAGATACGGGGAAGTTGCTCAGTCAGGGGACTCTCGATGTCCAAGGTTTAGATGTGACGAACCTCGGGGTTTGGCAAGCTCAAAACATCTTGCTGAATGCACGCAACCTCAACAATCAGGGGGCGATCCAAAGCGCGCAGTCATTGGCACTCTCTGTATCGAGTGATTTCCGCTCCACCGCAGGCAGTAAAATTACTGCTAATGGCCAAGCCGCCTTACAGGCGCTCAGTATTATCAATCAAGGTGAGTGGATTGCCAAAAATCTGACGATTAAGGCAGGCCATCTTGATAACGCCGGCACAATCAGCGGCGTTGACGGTCTGACTATTGAGGCCACGCAGGATGTTATTGCACGTATTGATAGCCAACTGCTATCGGCAGGGGCTTTAGTCCTTAACGCGGCGTCGATAGACAATCAAGGCCGCCTTCAGGGCAATAATGTCAACGTACACGCACAAACGCTGCGTAACGCCGGTCAGATTTACAGTGCCTCAGAGATGGTTATTGCACCGAACAAGAGTCTCATTAATCTGTCATCAGGCGTCATTCAAAGCAAGCAGGGGCTAACGCTCACCACGCCAAACTTGACCAATGATGGCCTTATTCAAGGCAGTGAGTCCTCACAGATTAACGTGGCCGACAGCTTACACAATAGTGGGAAGTTGCTCTTTGCCAAAGACCTGACGCTCAGTGGAAGCGACTTAGTTAACACCGGACTCATTCAAGCAGACGCCATCACGCAAAACGTCATGACGTTTGATAATCAAGGAACGTGGCGCGCTCAGCAGCAAGGTTCACTCACGGGGAATACGCTTAAGAACACAGGAACACTGCAAGCGGGCAATCTCATACTTACTGCGCACGACGTCAACAATGGCGGCACCGTTCTGGGTACTTCGAGCGTCAATGTTCAAGCGGATACGCTTTCTATCGGCCATGATGCGGCACTGATGAGCGGCGGTGATTTACGGGTAGTGAGCACGGTGCTGAATGCGCTGGGACGTATCGTGGCGCTGGGTGACACCACCCTCAATATCATCAATACCTTTACCGGCCAGAATGTCATCGCGGCGGGCAAAACGCTCACGGTTCACACCCAAGGCGACCTGCTTAATCAAAACGTGATGCAAGGGCAAGCGGTTAACCTGCATGCCAGCGGTGCACTCAATAATCAGGGGCAAATCACCCTCGGCACAGGAGAGAGCACCTTTGATGCACAGCATATTACGCTGGATGCTTCAGGCTCGGTGCAAGGTGGGGGCAACATCACGCTCACCAGTGCGAGTGATATTCTCGTTAACGGATTTACCGGCACCGCAGGCTCGCTGACGCTGAGTGCTATCAACAACATCCTCAATACTGCCCTACTCTATGCTGGCAATGATATGCGCCTGTATGCCCAGAGTGTCAAAAATCAACGCGCTGACATTCTGGCAGGCAATAACCTCTGGATACAGAAAGATACCGCGGGGAGTGCCAACACAGAGATAGTGAATACCTCCGGCACGATTGAAACGCAAAGCGGTGACATCACGTTGAATACCGCCCACCTACTCAATCAGCGTGACGGTCTTAAAGCGATGCAATCTCAAGTTAACGGGGCGCAAACACTGCCTGGCGTAGGCGACGCTACGCTCGCGGTCGATATCAGCCAATTGCCTGAAGGGAGTTTTGGCGTCAATGGCTACTCGTATACCAAACAGTCCGGCCCGTGTAATGGGAATGGTGCGTGCAGCTATAACCATTTTTATCAGTACTACTACGCCCCGTTTAAAGACACCGCGAAGCAGAAGTTTGTTTACAACCAAATTCGAACCGATGTCACCAGTGACGGCGGTGCGGCGCGTATTGCTTCAGGGCGAAACCTCACCCTTCATGCGGGGGCATTAGACAATGCCGCAAGCGTTATACTTGCCAACAATAATATGACGCTGGCAGGCAATACACTCAATAATCAGAGTTGGCAATCAGGGACGTGGACAGACTATCTGGTTTATGAATATGCACCTGAGAAATATAGCCAACAGCAGTATGCCACGGATACGGTTGATACATTACCACCTCGTTACAATCCGGGATATACCAGCAGCGGCGAGAGTATCGTATTACCTAAAACGGATACCATCACGTTCACGCTGGCAGGCCATGAGAATGCCGAGGAAGTGGGTGATATTTACCGGTCTGTCATTCAAGCCGGTGGCGATGTTACCGCTCAATTTGCGGATACTATCGGGAATGAAACGACGTCTTCCCACGCAGGCCAAGTGGGCGGGACACTTTCCGCTCCTCAGCTCAACGCCTTAAGACAACCACAGGTCAACACGGGCGTTGATAAAGAAGGACTTACTGATACTGACAGCGTCACGGTCGGGGGACCGCGCTGGAATGATGCACTTCAGGATGCACTGCAAAGCATTTCGGGCGGTAACGCCCTGGTCAGCGACGAAGGGGCAACCTCCTACGCGAACTATGCCACCACAGGGCAAGACCTCACGTCACTGGGCGATACGCTCGCCCTAAAAGATGCCTCCATCTCCCCAGAGAACGTATCGACGCTCAATAAGTATCACCCCAAAACTGTCGACACCAGTGCTTACCCTCTGCCGACCGGGAATAACGGATATTTTGTGGCAACCTCCGACCCTGATAGTCCGTATTTAATTACAACTAATCCTAAGCTTAACGGACTGGGGCAGTTAGATAACAGCGTCTTCAATGACCTCAACACGCTGTTAGGTATTCAACCGGGGCAAGCGCCGCGTGAGACCAACAGCACGTGGACGGATGAACATCAGTACTATGGTTCATCCTACTTCATGGACAGGTTAAACCTTCATCCAGACTATGACTATCGTTTCCTCGGCGATGCGGCCTTTGACACTCGCTATGTGAGTAACGCATTAGTCAATCAAACCGGCAGCCGCTATTTGAATGGGATGGGCTCAGACTTAGCGCAGATGCAATATCTGA
Source organism: Hafnia sp. (assembly GCF_036648275.1). Classification (NCBI taxonomy): domain Bacteria; kingdom Pseudomonadati; phylum Pseudomonadota; class Gammaproteobacteria; order Enterobacterales; family Hafniaceae; genus Hafnia; species Hafnia sp. The sequence goes on from NZ_JAVXIQ010000006.1 coordinate 124,145, forward strand.
TTGATAATGCCGCTCAAGCGCAGCAGGGGCTTGGATTAACGTTTGGCGTAGCCTTGACTGCAAACCAGATTGCTGCACTCGATAAAAGCATCCTCTGGTGGGAGGCGAGTACGGTCAATGGTCAAACGGTCATGATACCGAAACTGTATCTGTCCCCGAAGGACACGACCATCGCCAATGGCAGTGTTATTACCGGTAATAATGTGACCCTCAATGGCGGCCATATCGTTAATAGCGGTAGTACGATAACCGCGCATCAAGATATCGCTGTTAACAGTGAAAATGCGTTGGATAATCTTAACGCGGGCCTGCTTAGCGCAGGTGGCAATCTCAACTTAAACGCGTTAGGCGATATCAATAATATTGGGTCAACCATCCGCGGAAATACCGTTGCCCTAGAAAGCGTCAATGGCAGCATTAATAATATCACTCAGGTCAAAGACTTCACCGCAGGCAGTGTAGGCGGAAGCGGTCATCAATCGATTGATTTTACACAAACGCTGCAAGGCCCAACGGCAGGGATAAGCTCACTGGACTCATTGAGCCTTAAAGCAGGTAAAGACATCAGTATAACCGGTGCGACAGTCTCTGCTGGCGGTGATTTAGTGATGAATGCCTGGGGTGATATTGCCGTAACGGGCAATACACTCACCGACAGTTTCCAACAATCAGGTGCCTGGAACAAAGCCGACTCAAGCGACAAAAAAACAATCTATCACGGCAGCGCCATCACATCAGGGGGAAACCTTCAGCTGCAGGCGGGTCAAGATATCGCGATAACGGGCAGTGCCCTGAATGCCGGTCAATCCACCTCTGTGCAAGCCGGTCATGATATCAACCTGAATGCGGCTCAGACACAGACCTCACAGCAACAAGGGGGCGTATCGTCAAGTGCCACTGACCACACCCGCACCACGCTGACCAGTGGCACTGACCTTTCGCTGTCCGCAGGACGAGATATCCACAGTCAGGCGGCAGGTCTAGTGGCAGGTCAAGATGCGACATTGACCGCAGGACGTGACGTGACGCTTGATGCCGACGCAAACACCAGTAACACCGCCTATCACGCCAAACGCACGCAGAGCGAAACCGAAAGCGTGCGTCAACAAGGAACAGAAATCGCCAGCGGCGGCAACACCGCGATTACTGCAGGACACGATATCACGGCGAAGGCGGCCCAAACCGAAGCAAAAGGCGATATCACCTTGAAGGCAGGTCACGACATCACGTTAGATACTGCCACCGAGAGCGATTATCGATTCTACGAAAAAACCAAGGTCAAAAGTGGCTTCTTATCCAAAACAACCACCCATACCGTTGAGCAAGACTTTGCGACTCACGAGAAAGGCAGTCTGCTGAGTGGCGATAATGTCAAACTTCAGGCGGGACATGACCTCACCGTTCAGGGCTCTTCGGTGGTGGGTGACCACGACGTCACGGCCAGTGCGGGTAATCATGTTGATATCACTGCAGCGACAGAAGAACAGTCCAGTTATCGTCTCAAAGAGAAGAAAAAAAGCGGTGTGTTTAGCGGTGGGGGTTTAGGGTTTACGGTTGGGAGTACGAGCTCTCGCCATCAAATCAATGAAGACGGCACAACGCAAAGTCAGAGCGTCAGTACGATAGGCTCCACGTCGGGTAACGTGAGCATAACGTCTGGCAACCAAACTCATATCGGTGGTGCGGACCTTATTGCCGGCAAAGACTTGAGCGTCACAGGCAGTAGCGTGGTGATTGAACCGGGCCATGACAAGCGCTCTCGTGATGAAACCTTCGAACAAAAAACCAGTGGGTTGACCGTTGCCCTCTCAGGCGCCGCAGGTGGCGCTATCAACACCGCGGTCAATACCGCCCAAGACGCGAAAAAAGAAACTGATGGCAGACTGGCGGCCTTACAGGGCACGAAAGCCGCCTTGTCCGGTGTACAAGCCGGTCAGGCGGTTGCGCTTGAACAAGCCAAAGGAGGAAACCTCTCCAATACCGTGGGTATCAGCGCCTCATTAGGGAGCCAGAAATCCAAATCGGAATCGCACACACAGTCCGATAACGTCACGGGCTCTACGCTCACCGCAGGCAATAACCTATCGGTCACCGCCACGGGTAAAACGCCGGGTGAGCACAGCGGAGATATCGTGATTGCAGGCAGTCAGCTGAAAGCCGGCAGCGATACTCACTTGGATGCACACAGCGATCTCCTGCTTGGTGGCGCGGCTAATACCCAGCAAACGACCGGAAAAAACAGCAGCAGCGGCTTTGGGGTCGGGGTGGATGTCTCCACGGCAGGCATTAGCGCTTCTGCAAATGCCAATAAAGGCAGTGGCAAAGAGAACGGCAATGGCACCCAGTGGACCGAAACCACCGTCGACAGTGGGAAAACCATCACGCTCAATAGTGGACGAGACACGACGCTCAATGGCGCACAGGTCAGCGGTGAAACCGTCACGGCCAATGTGGGCCGGGATTTAACCCTGAGCAGCCAGCAAGACAGTGACCGCTATGACGCCAAACAAAACAGTGTCTCAGGTGGGCTCTCCATCCCTATTACCGGTGCTGGAGGCGGTGCTCAGCTCAGTATCAACCAGGACAAAATTCACAGCAATTATGACTCGGTACAGGAGCAAACTGGGATTTATGCGGGTAAAGGTGGATTTGATATTACTGTGGGGCAGCATACGCAGTTGGATGGCGCTGTGATTGCCAGTCAGGCCGATAAGAGCAAGAACAGTCTGGAGACGGGAACGCTGGGCTTTAGTGATATCCACAATCAGGCGGATTTCTCGGCTGAGCATCAAGGGGGAAGCTTCAGTACCGGCGGTAGCCTGCTGGGTAATTTACTGTCTAACAGCAATAACCTGGCATTAGCAGGCGGCAATCATGAGGGGCATTCCCAAGGCACCACGCAGGCGGCCGTGAGCGATGGCACGATTACCCTCAATGACAAGGCCCATCAGAAGCAGGACGTGGATGCGCTAAGTCGTGATACAGACCATGCCAACGACAGCATCAGCCCAATATTTGATAAGGAAAAAGAGCAAAACCGCCTAAAACAGGCTCAGCTGATTGGCGAGATTGGCGGTCAGGTCTCAGACGTTATCCGCACCCAAGGGGACATCAACGGGCTGAATGCAGCGCGAGAGCAGTATCTGAAAGCGGGCGGTAAAGCGCTCCCAGAAAACGCGACGGTAAAACAGAAAGAAGACTTTGCTGAGATGCTGCGAGGCACCTCAACATACCAAGATGAAATGAAGCAGTACGGCACCGGCAGCGACATGCAGAAAGCCGCACAGGCGGTGACGGCGGTACTTCAGGGGCTTGCCGGAGGCAACATGGCGCAAGCGGTCGCCGGTGGCCTCAATCCGTATGTGGCTGAGCAAATCAAGAAATCTACCGGGGAAAACGACACAGCCAATGTACTGGCCCATGCGGTATGGGGTGCGATGGCCGCTGAGATGAGCGGTAACTCAGCCGCCGCAGGGGCTGCAGGCGCGGCGAGCGGTGAGCTAGCAGCTCGTTATCTGGCTAAGACACTGTATGGTGCTGACACACCAGAAAAAATCGCTGCACTGAGCGAAGAGAAAAAGCAAAATATCAGCACCCTCTCTACCGTCGCATCAGGATTGGCTGGCGGTGTTGCCGGTGACAGCAGCGCTAATACGCTCGCAGGGGCTCAGGCCGGTAAGAATGCGGTTGAGAATAACCTTCTCGGCGGTGGTACAGAGGACGGGCAGGTAAAAGCGTCGCAGGAGCATGCGAAAAATATCATGTCATGCAGCACTGCCCCTGGTAGTGCCTCTTGTCAGAAAGGGCTGGCAATGCAGGATGCGCTGATGGTTGCTTTGCCAGCCGGGCTTGGTGGCGGTTTACTGGCTGCAGCTACGCCTGAAATCGCAGCGGCTGCCAAAATAGCGATACAGGCGTGTGCAGGCAATGTGGTGCTATGCCTGAATAATGCTGGCATCCAGATGTCGGAAGCTATTGTGCCGGGCGGTGTTGGCGCTGGCGGTGCGGTAGGTATTGGCAAGACAGCGGCAGAGGCGACGGTGGCTAAGGCTGAAGCTGTGGCGGCCAATACCGCGAAGGAAGTCTGGAAAGGATCGAACGTTCAGTCCAGAGTCAACCTCAGAAATGGTGATGGTTCGACAGCCTCAGGGCTTGAATACGCCTGGAAGAAACACGGCGGTGAATGGGGAGCTAATAAGTCACACTTCACAATGACGAAGGATGAGCTGAAAACGGTCTTGCAGTCAGATACTGTTGTGAAGACACCGGTGCAATACTCACCATCTACTGGTAACTATATTCGTACTGTGGATATGGGGAAAAATATTGGTGTTGATGCAATGAACAACAGTATGCCAACGTCAATTATGACGGTCATCACTGATAAGAAAGGTAATTTGGTTAATACGTTCCCGGGTAAGACGGTGGTGAGGTAACTATATGTTTATTGTTTACTTATGGGATAAAGTTATTGGTGAAAGCATTGCCTCATTGGAAGACTTTCCGGGAAATGAAAGTTTTTTAATCAGGGACGATCACTGTAAATACCCATTGTTATCTGAGTTATCTAACTGTGACATGGAGCTTTTTAGTGATGAGCAACTTGCAGATCTTCGTAAGGAGATTAGTAACCTGATGAAAGATGAATCATCAGAGCAAGATGTTCATGATTACCTATTATCTGTGGTTGCACTAATAGAGCAGGCTGATCGCGATAATAAGAGTATTTTATTTTCTCCGTTTTAATGAACCACCATCGACCGATGGCCTAGGTGGTTGCTCTTTAACAGTGCAGGGGAAAATGGCGTCACGGGCTGAAAAAGCGCGTCGGGGCAAAATCGGCGGGCAGCGAAACGGAACAGGAAAAACCGGTTGTAACCAACGGAAAAAATAGGGAAAAAGTGGTTGCGACAGCTGAGTTCGCAACGGATAAAGTTGTTGTTGAGAATAATCTTCTGGGTGGCACGGAAAGTAGTCAGGAGAAGTTCGTGCAGGAGCATGGGAAGAATATAGCATCCTGTTCAACGAATCCTGGTGGAGCAGCCTGCCAGAAAGGGCTGGCAATGAACGATGCGCTGATGGTTGCGCTTCCGGCTGGGCTTGGCGGGGGTATTCTTGCAGCGGCGACACCAGAAATCGCGGCGGCAGCAAAAGCGGCAATACAGGCCTGTGCGGGTAACGTTGTTCTGTGTCTGAATAATGCAGGTATTCAGATGTCAGAGGCTATCGTGCCGGGCGGTGTTGGTGCAGGCGGTGCGGTGGGTATAGGCAAGACGGTAACGGAAGCGACGGCGGCGAAGGCTGAATCTGTAGCGGCTAATGCGGCGAAGAATGCTGGAAGTAGCAATGTCATAAATCCGATTAAGAATACAGCAGAAACACAACTTAGTGTTGATCAAAAATTAGCTAACTATCTGTTGGATAAACAACATCCTGTCGGAGGAAGTAAAGCGGAATGGTTCGATGGTGCCTTGGGTTTTAACAATACAAATTCAAACGAACTTGCAAAACAAATCGTTTTTGACTCCAGTAAAGCTGTTAAAACAGCAGAAACGCAGTTTGGCACTAAATATGATCAGGTGATACCAATAACTGGCACAAATGGTAGGACTATTAACGTTAAATTTGGTTGGATTAAGAATAATGATGGTGTAGTTAGGCTTGTTACTGCTATTCCAGCTAAAAAATAAATATTGGTGCTCGCTTTATGATCAAAGAATATGATGTAGTGAAAGCAACAAGAGACTTGTCTGGCACGGTTCTACAAGGATGTATGGGAGCTGTTGTTTTGATATATAAAGAGCCAACTTTAGCTTATGAAGTAGAATTCGTTGATAGTGAAGGTGATACGTTAGATGTTTTAACGGCTTACCCCGCTGATATTGAACCATTAAGTTAGCAATTTACTTCAATAATACTCAAAAAATCCCAGCCCTAAACCAGCCGGGATTTTTTGCCTGTGGGTCAGAGATTAATATCCAGCTCAATCACCATGCGCCCGCGCTCGACGGTCAGTTGGGGCACGGGGTTGCCTCGCCAGCCGCAGAGTCGGTTAAGGCTGTAGTGACTGCGGTATGAAAGCGACTGAGCAATGGATTGCCGAACAGCAACACATCCTCCCCGACTGCGAATGGCAACACATCACCTTCACTATGCCCGTTAAACTCTGACATCTCTTCGCCAACAGCTGGCCCCAGCTCAATCTGTTATGTTCTTGCGCGGCCAATACTCTACTGAAATGGGCCAAAAACTCGGCGTAGAAATTGGTCTGTTTGTGGCTTTACACACCTATAGTCGACAACTTAACCGATAGCATTAGCCTTGTAATGTTAATAATAAAAGATTGAAAATCCTAACCATGAACCGTTGTGGGCGCTGTTCCGTAAACATGGCGGAAGTATTCGCGTTATTGCTGCTGCCGCTGGCGTGCTTGGACTGACCGATACCGATTGCCTGCCTCGTCCTCTGCAGCCGTTGTCAGCAGGCGATATTGCGGATATTGCCCGAGTGATCACCGCGCTGGAGCTGAAGTACCCGATCCAACAGTGCATCCACTAGCGCAGGACACGCTGTCAATTGCAGAGTTTTGCAATCGTTAGCAGCAGGAGCTACATTCACCTGTAGTACTGCGCCCCGTCATCTAGTTGCTGTTGCTCAGGCAAATTCGTTTTCATGATTGTATTACTTAATACATTGAGACTCCTCGCATAGGTTTATCTCTCAGATACAAATTCTGTATCTAAATTAATGTTTCTTAATAGAGGATTACTTTTTTTTTTAACATTTTTCCAGATAAGCACTTTATGTATATGCTACCAATATTCAACATATTACATAATAAAGAGTTGTAAAAATCTGGTAGCGATTTAGTTACTTACTTTCTTGGTTTTTATTTGGAGAACGATAATGAAAAGGAGACATTTCATCCTTTCATTGGCCGTGTTAATTGCTACTACTGCACTGAAGGTCAGAGCAAAAATAATATCAGGTGGAATGCCATGGCACCCATACGCAGTACGCCCTCCAGAGCCGATTTCTGCCGGCGAATGGCGCTTTTTTAATGAAAGTGAAGTGGTGTTGATGGATGCACTGGTTGATCTCATCATTCCACCAGACGAATTGAGCATTGGCGCAAAAGACGCAGGATGTACACTTTTCATCGATCGTCAATTGAGTGGGGACTTTGGAAAAGCGATGACAGTTTATCGCCTTGGCCCTGTCATTCAAGGATTTCCTCAGCAAGGTCCACAGTTTAATGATACTCCTGCCGAGCGCTATAGGTTAGGTCTTGCGTCCATTGATAGTGTCGCGAATAAATTACATCAGAAAGCGTTCAACCAATTAGAAGAAGAGCAGCAAATTGCCATGCTGCAAGCGATTGAGAATGGTGAAGTCCCACTGACTGGTCTTAACGGACAAGCATTTTTTTCCATGCTGATTCAAAACGTGCGCGAAGGATTTTTTGCCGATCCACTATATGGAGGCAATAAGGACATGGCAGGATGGAAAATGCTCGGTTTTCCAGGTGCACGCTATGACTATCGAGAGGAAATCAAGCTCCGTGGTGAAGATTTAGGCCTGTCACCAGTCAGCATGATAGGCGCGAAAAAAGACGCCTGATAAATATAGACTTCTATGAGATTTTTGAGAATACAGTATGAGCAAGAAAAGAGAAAAAACTGATGTGGTGATTATAGGTCTTGGCTGGGCTGGGTCCTTAATGGCGAATGAGTTAACTATGGCCGGTTTAAATGTAGTCGCTATTGAGCGTGGTTCATGGCGAGACACAAGCACCGACTTTCCTACCACTATCGATACCGATGAACTGCGATTTGTGAGTCGTCGTGCAATTATGCAACCACCCGCAGTTGAAACACTCACTTTTCGTAATACGCCAATACAGCGAGCTCTGCCCTTACGTGAATGGAATACCTATCAATTTGGATGGAACGTAGGTGGGGCTGGCACACATTGGAATGGAATGACGTGGCGCTTTCTTCCTTATGATTTTCAGAGCTATAGCATGACTGTTGAACGTTATGGAAAAAGCAAGTTTTTACCTGGGTTGCAAGTGCAAGACTGGGGGGTTTCTTACCAAGACTTAGAACCGTTTTACGACAAATTTGAGCGTTACGCGGGGACTTCAGGAAGAGCAGGTAACATCAAAGGCATAACTCAAGAAGGCGGTAATCCTTTTGAAGGCCCGCGCCAGCGAGATTACCCATTGCCTCCACTCGAACGCACACGTATGGCCGAAATTTTTGATAAAGCAGCTAAAAATTTAGGTTACCACCCATTTCCTGTACCTGCAGGTAATACATCAGCAGCATATACAAACCCGCTAGGCGTAAAAATGGCACCCTGTACCTATTGTGGATATTGTGAGTTTTTTGGTTGCGGAAACTGGTCAAAAAGCAGCCCTCAGGCATGCATTTTGCCTGCTCTAATGCAGCGTGAAAATTTTCAGGTCATCACAGAGTCTGAAGTGTTACAGGTGAATCTTAGTGGCGATAAGAAAACAGCTACAGGTGTGACTTACATCGATAATCAAGGTGAGCAATGGGAGCAGCCGGCAGACATAGTTGTGATTGCAGCTTATCAAATGGATAACGTCCGTCTAATGTTGCTGTCAGGCATTGGAAAACCCTATAACCACCAAACCGGAGATGGGGTTATAGGGAGGAACTATGCCTATCAAACAATTTCCGGTGCCAGCATTTTCTTCAAAAATGAACACCTTAATCCGTTTATTGGCGCGGGAGCGTTAGCACAAGCGATTGACGATTTCAACGGAGACAACTTTGATCATAGCCAACATAATTTTATTGGGGGGGCTGTTGCTTTAGTACATTCGACAAACGGCCGACCAATCGCTGCCGGCAACTTAGTCCCCCCCGGAACACCGAAGTGGGGGCGTAGTTGGAAAGAGGCGTATCAACAGAGTTACCAGAATGCCAACTCAGTTTACTGTCAGGGAAACAGCTATCCACATCGTGATGTATTCCTCGATCTAGACCCTGAATATAAAGATCGCCATGGCCGTCCACTATTGCGTGTGACATTCGACTGGAATGAAAATGATAAACGCTCTGCTCATTTTATGGCCGATAGGTCTGTGGAGCTAGGTAAAGCTATGGCGGCTGAAGTAGTTGTACGTTCGGAACCAACTGCCAACCCATTCTCACCGATGGATAATTTATCTTCACATACAACAGGCGGGGCTGTTATGGGTGACGATCCACGGACCAGCGCGCTGAACCGCTATCTGCAAAGTTGGGATGTACATAATACCTTTGTGGTCGGCGCTTCTGCCTTTGCTAATAACGGGGGTTATAATCCAACGGGCACCGTTGCTGCACTTACACTTTGGGCTGCTGAAGCAATTAAAACGCGTTACGTCAAAGCGCCTGGTCCTTTGGTGGAGGTGTGATCATGGCAGTTAAAAAAGTATTAGCTCTAATTTTAGGTAGCGCAGCTGTTGTTGTCGGTTGTTTCACAGGCTACAAAATATGGCACAACAGCCATCAGCAACATGATTTTTTAGCTCCCCAGCCGCTAAGTAGCATTGGGAAAACGACATTAGAACGGGGGGAGTATCTGGCTAGAGCTGGCGACTGCGTCGCTTGCCATACCGCAAAGGGAGGTAAACCTTATGCCGGAGGAATGGCGTTGGAAACACCATTTGGAAAAATAATGGTGAGCAATATTACACCAGATAAGGAAACGGGGATTGGCAATTGGACTGATAAGCAATTCATTAACGCAGTGCGCAACGGTAAAGGTATCCATGACCAAAATCTTTATCCTGCCATGCCATATAACGTATATAGCAAGGTTAGCGATTTAGATTTAAAAGAAATAAAAGCTTATCTCAACACAATTCCTGCTGTACATCATAATGTAGAGAAAACGAATTTACCATTTCCTTTTAATATTCGACAAATGATATGGGGATGGAATCTGCTGTTCTTTGACGCGGCTCCATTTAAGCCAAACCAGAATAAATCCCAACAGTGGAATAGAGGAGCATACTTGGTAGAAGGCCTCGGACATTGCACATCATGCCATACACCAAAAAACCTGTTGGGAGCGGATAAACGCGGCAAGTATCTACAGGGAGGTGAGTTGCAAGGTTGGTTTGCTCCAGAAATCACCAACAATAAACGGCAAGGTATCGGCGAGTGGGAGCAAGATCAGGTTGTCAGTTATCTTAAAACTGGCAGCACAGAACAAGCTGTCGCTTCTGGCCCTATGGGGGAAGCCATTCATAACTCTTTGCAGTACATGACGAATGATGATTTACGAGCCATTACTGAATATCTACAAAGCATACCGGGAAGCTGGGATACGACAATTCCGCTTACTGCAGCAAAAAGCGAAATGGACCGTGGAGAAAGCATCTACCAGAACAACTGTAAGGCTTGTCATAAAGCGAATGGACTCGGTGTTGAAGGAATGATCCCCGCATTAGCAGGAAGTAGTGGTGTCCAAGCGCCAGACGCTGCCAATGTATTACGAGCGATATTGCTTGGGGGACAAGGGGTTGCTACGAAAATCAACCCTACTGCCGCATCTATGCCCGAATTTGGCTGGAAATTGGATGATCAACAAATATCTGACGTTGCCACCTTCATCCGAAATGGCTGGGGAAACCAGGCACCACCGGTAAGTATGCATGATGTAATGAATGCACGAGAAATCTTGTCGGCCAGAGAAACATTGAGCAATCCATATCACGTTAATTGATTGCTTTTTAGGGACTAGATAATGCTGAAGATAGCATCGGGGTTAAGAATATCGGGGGCGGGAGCCGATGCACAAGCTGATACTTCCTCCCTCCCCCTTCGATTGCGCACGCAAAACTGAACCGTATCGGATTTTCGGGAGACTAAATTCTCAGTGAAAAAAGACCCGAAATGACATCCAAAAGAGCAAACCGTTACCCACCAGAGCTGCGTGAGCGGGCTGTCCGAATGCTGATGGAACAGCGCAGTGAATATCACTCAGAGCACGCCGCCATCAATTCCATCGCGCCAAAAATTAGCTGTAGCCCTGACACGCTCAGAGCCTGGCTGCGTCAGCATGAGCGCAATAATGGTTCCGGCGATGGTGGGCTCACAAGCGATGAGCGGCTGCGTCTCAAAGAGCTGGAGCAAGAGGTTCGTGAACTGCGGTGCAGCAGCGATATTCTGCGCCAGGCCTCGGCTTATTTTGCGAAGGCGGAGTACGACCGTCTGTGGAAAAAATAATGCCGCTGCTGGATACCCTCAGCGATAGTCACGGGGTCGGACCGGTATGTCATGAGCTGAATATCGCCCCGTCGACGTACTTCCGGCACCGTGAATACCGCCAGCATCCGGAGAAACGCAGCCTGCATGACCGCCGTGACGCTCAGTTGAAGCCAGAAATACAGCGAGTGTATGACGACAACTACAGTGTCTATGGCATCCGGCAGCTGCAGCGTGAAGGCATCAGCGTGGCCAGATGCACCGTCGCGCGACTGATGAAGAGCATGGGCCTCGCAGGCGTGCTTCGGGGTAAAAAGTGCGGACTACGGTCAGCCGGAAAGCAGAAAAAGCATATTACGCTTCCATCGGGAATAAGGATCTGGCAGCCTGAGTTCCCGGACTAAATCTCTCCCATTAAACCGGTACGGTTCAGTTTGCGTTCATCAAGATGCTCGGCTTTATGAATATAAGCCGCACGCAAAGAGTTACGTTCCACGGCATCCCTCAAACACCCCCCTGATTTAATCAACGAGCTACATGCCATCAGAAAAATAAAAAAAGAGTGGAGACCCCCGGTCCAAAATGGCCGGGGTTCAACTAATAACTATTATCTATTGATGAACTGATAAGCTGGTCAATATAATCCGCATACCACTGCATCATCTCATGTCTTCCATCCAGATATTGCGCATGGTTGTACGTTCCACGAATGCTATTTTTGTCTATATGAGCAAGCTGCAATTCTATCCAGGCTGAATTAAAACCCTGTTCATGAAGAATGGTACTCATGGTATGACGGAAACCGTGACCAGTTGCCCTTCCTCCATAACCAACACGCCTAATTAATACGTTCAGCGACATGTCACTGATCGGTTTGACTTTTTCAAGCCTTCCTGGAAAAACATATAGATAACCACTTGTCATCGTTTTAAGTTCATCCAAAATAATCAGAGCTTGTCGAGACAAAGGAACGGCATGGGGACGACGCATTTTCATTCGTTCTTCAGGGACATTCCAGACATTTTTTTCAAAATCAAACTCAGACCATTCCGCCTTACGCAATTCACCTGGACGAGTTCCTGTTATGATAAGCAACTTCATCGCTAGCTTAACGAGCACATTACCGGTATACGCCTGAAGAACGCGGAGAAAATCAGGCAACTCTGCGGCTTTCAGATATGGGTAATTCGCCTTTTTATGCGGCCTCATCACACTCGCTAGATCTGGTGCAGGGTTAGATAATGCACGCCCTGTTGCTATTGCATATTTCCAAACCTCACCACAGCGTTGACGCACCTTACGCATTTTTTCCGTAGCTCCGCGCTCCTCAAGTCGAGTCAGGACACCCATCAACTCCATTGGAGCGATAGAATCAATGGGACGATGCCCAATATACGGGAAAACATCTTTTTCAAATGTCGCGATCATTTCTGTACGGTAGGACTCAGCCCATAAGTCATAGCGTCGTTGATACCATTCTCTAGTAATTGATTCGAAGGTATTACCCAGCTTCTCTTGCTGAGCTAGCTTCTTCTCTTTCCGGATTTCACTCGGGTTAACTCCAGCAGCTAAAAGATCTTTTGCTTCATCACGCTTTTTCCTAGCGTCAGACAGGGATACTGCTGGATAAGTCCCCAGAGAGATTAATTTAGCCTTGCCTTCATAACGGTAGCGAAAGCGCCATCCTTTAGAACCATTCGGCTCGATTTGCAGGGACAAGCCACCACCATCTGATTTGGTATATGTCTTTGCTTCCGCCTTAGCACGGCGAATTTCAAGGTCTGTAAGAGGCATGTGTATAGTTTCCTCCTCTAAAATCGCGCAATGTGTATAGTTCTAAAGTGTATAGGCGAAACTATACATAATCTTATACACAATGGCTTGTTGATTTGGGATTATGCCGGTTGAATTGAGTTGACGCAGACAGCGATAAAAACTCAGTTAAATCAGAGGGTAGTTGACGTTGGTGGAGTTTCAGAGACTTGAAAATGGAGCGGGCGAAGGGAATCGAACCCTCGTATAGAGCTTGGGAAGCTCTCGTTCTACCATTGAACTACGCCCGCATCAATGTGGCGATCATTATAGTCCCTTCTGGCATACCATCAAGCAGATTAAAATACTAAGTGACGAATAATTAAGCAGTTAGACCGTTAGGCGATCACAATTTAGGAAATCAATTCTTAAAAAAAATCCCCACGGTTTTAAACCAGTGGGGATTTTTATTTCGTATGCGGCAGGCTAGCTACCGCTTACAAACTTATTTGACTGGACGCATTGCTGGGAACAGGATCACGTCACGGATGGTGTGGCTGTTGGTGAACAGCATCATCATACGGTCGATACCAATACCCAGACCTGCGGTTGGTGGCAAACCGTGTTCCAGAGAAGTCACATAGTCTTCATCGTAGAACATCGCTTCGTCATCACCTTCGTCTTTCGCACGAACCTGATCCTGGAAGCGTTCAGCCTGATCTTCCGCATCGTTAAGCTCGGAGAAGCCGTTACCGATTTCACGGCCGCCGATGAAGAACTCGAAGCGGTCAGTGATGAACGGGTTATCATCGTTACGACGAGCCAACGGAGAAACCTCTGCTGGGTATTCGGTGATGAAGGTTGGCTGAATCAGGTTTTTCTCTGCGGTTTCATCAAAGATTTCACACTGAATACGGCCTAGGCCCCAGCTCTTCTCGATCTTAATGCCCAGAGATTCAGCGATTTTGATCGCTTTGTCCAAGTCATCCAAATCTTCCATTTTAATGTCTGGACGATAGTGGTTGATGGACTCTTTCATGGTCATTTTGATGAAAGGTTTGCCGAAGTCGAAAGTCTGGTCGCCGTACTGAACAATGCTGCTGCCCAGAACTTCCTGAGTCAGAGTACGGAACAGATCTTCGGTCAGAACGATCAGGTCTTTGTAATCCGCGTAAGCCATATAGAGTTCCATCATGGTGAACTCTGGGTTATGACGCGGAGAAACGCCTTCGTTACGGAAGTTACGGTTGATTTCGAATACGCGTTCGAAGCCACCCACAACCAGACGTTTCAGGTACAGTTCTGGCGCGATACGCAGATACATATCGATATCCAGCGCATTGTGGTGAGTGATGAATGGACGTGCAGACGCACCGCCAGGGATCACTTGCATCATAGGAGTTTCCACTTCCATGAAGCCTTTGTTCACCATAAAGCTACGGATGGCAGCCAGAGTTTTAGAACGAATACGGAAAGTCTCACGAGACTCTTCGTTAGCGATCAAATCAAGATAACGCTGACGATAGCGAGTTTCCTGATCGGACAGGCCGTGGAATTTGTCTGGCAGCGGGCGCAGTGCCTTAGTCAGCAGACGAATTTCGGTACAATGGATAGACAGTTCACCCGTCTGAGTGCGGAATACTTTACCGCGCGCACCAATGATGTCACCCAAGTCCCATTTTTTGAACTGGTCGTTGTACAGGCCTTCTGGCAGATCGTCACGAGCAACATACAGCTGGATGCGACCACCCATATCCTGCAAAGTAACGAAGGAAGCTTTACCCATGATACGGCGGGTCATCATACGACCAGCAACAGAAACCTCGATGTTCAGATCTTCGAGTTCTGCTTTATCCTTTTCGTCGTACAGGCTATGCAACTTGTCCGAAGTAGCATCACGGCGGAAATCGTTAGGGAATGCGATCCCTTCCTTGCGCAGCGCGGCCAATTTTTCACGGCGAGACTGCATTTCGTTGTTAAGATCAAGAGCCTGATCGGCACCTTGTGATTGTTGTTCAGACATATTGTTTCCTCATAACCCGGCTTTCAAGCTTGCCTCAATGAATCTATCCAGGTCGCCATCTAACACGGCCTGTGTATTACGCGTTTCAACGCCAGTACGTAAATCCTTAATGCGAGAGTCATCCAGAACGTAAGAACGGATCTGACTCCCCCAACCGATGTCAGACTTGTTGTCTTCCATCACTTGTTTCTCAGCATTTTTCTTCTGCATTTCGTATTCGTACAGCTTAGCTTTCAGCTGACGCATTGCCTGATCTTTGTTCTTATGCTGAGAACGGTCATTCTGACACTGAGTCACAATGTTGGTCGGAATATGGGTAATACGTACTGCGGATTCCGTACGGTTAACGTGCTGACCACCGGCACCAGAGGCGCGGTATACGTCAATACGCAAATCGGCTGGATTGATCTCGATATCAATATCGTCATCCACTTCTGGGTACACAAACGCAGAGCTAAATGACGTATGACGACGACCACCAGAGTCAAACGGGCTTTTGCGAACTAGGCGATGCACGCCAGTTTCAGTACGCAGCCAGCCGTAAGCATATTCACCGGAGATTTTTACGGTCGCAGATTTCAGACCGGCTACTTCGCCGTCTGATTCTTCAATAATTTCGGTTTTGAAACCTTTGGCTTCCGCCCAGCGCAGGAACATACGCAGCAACATGCTTGCCCAGTCCTGTGCTTCTGTCCCGCCAGAACCGGCCTGAATGTCGATATAACAATCAGCGCTGTCGTACTCACCAGAGAACATACGACGGAATTCTAACTGAGCCAGTTTGGCGTCTAACTGATCCAGCTCAACGACGGCCTCATTGAAGGTCTCTTCGTCGTCGGCTTCGATAGCCAGCTCCAGCAATCCGGATACATCATCCAGACCCTGAGTCATTTGATTGATGGTATTAACGATTTCTTCTAATGAGGAACGTTCTTTGCCCAGCGCCTGTGCGCGTTCTGGCTCATTCCATACGTCGGGCTGCTCGAGCTCGGCGTTAACTTCTTCTAGCCGTTCTTTCTTGGCATCATAGTCAAAGATACCCCCTCAGAACTTCTGTCCGTTCAGACAGGTCCTGAATACGGCTTTTTACCGGATTAATTTCAAACATATTTTCTTATATCTTTCGTTAAGTGTTCAGCGACGGAACCATGTCATTCCTCTAAAGGAATTCCTAAACCGTCATAAAGAGACGATAAAAATAGCGTTAAGGCAGCGTAATGAACTAAAAAACTGCTTACGCCTAGCTTTCGACTCTATCAAAATGTCCTTACAGAATATAGCAACTCACACCTATAAATGGCAGTCATTCCGCGATTTTCAAGCTCTATTGCTGCAATTTCCGGCGAGGAACGACGCGATTAAAATGTATGGCTTATTGCAGGCTCGCTGTTATTACTTCTTCTTATAAAAGAGCAGCGTCTCACTACACTTAATCATCTGAGCAGTATAACAAGAACAAAAAGGGGCAGCTTGTGCTACCCCTCATACATTACATGGATTTTTGTTCGAGTGCGTCAGCGCGGCCAAAGGTGCTGAATCATCAGCTGTACACTGCGGTTGCCACGATATTCGTTAATGTCCAGCTTAAATGCCAGCTCCACTTCACGTACGCTCGGATCCGGCCACAGCGTGGTATCCACGTTAAAAGCGATACCATCTAGCAGCGGGCCGCCACCCACGGGCTCAACCATCAGCTTCAGGTGACGTTCACCCACCAGCCTCTGCTGCAAGATTTTGAACTTGCCGTCGAAGGTAGGATCAGGAAACGCCTGCCCCCATGGCCCTGCATCGCGCAGCAACTCTGCAGTTGGCAGCGAAAGCTCGTCCATCGACAGTTCACCGTCAGACCAGATCACGCCTTCTAGCTGAGATGCATCCAGCCATTCGCCGACCAGTTCAGCAAAACGCTGGCGGAACTCATCAAAGCGCGATTCCTCTAGCGACAATCCAGCCGCCATCGCATGACCGCCAAACTTCATGATCAAACCAGGGTTCTGCGAATCAATGCGCTCCAGTGCATCGCGCATGTGCAAACCGTGAATGGAACGACCTGAGCCTTTCAGAATGCCATCGCCCGCCGGAGCAAAAGCAATCACCGGACGGTAAAAACGTTCTTTGATACGTGAAGCGAGAATGCCCACCACGCCTTGGTGCCATTCAGGATGATACAGCGCCAAACCGTACGGCATTTCAACCGTAGTGCGTTCCAGCTCGCTGCAAATCTGTAATGCCTCAACCTGCATGCCCTGCTCTATCTCACGGCGCGTCACGTTCAAACTGTCCAGATCGCTGGCAAGCTCGCGCGCTTTTGGCATCTCGTCGCAAAGCAGTAGCTCAACGCCAACCGACATGTTGTCCAAGCGCCCTGCGGCGTTAAGCCGTGGGCCAAGTGCAAAACCTAAATCACTTGCGACTAACTGACGGGCATCACGATTGGCAATTTCCAACAACGCACGGATCCCGACACGACATTTACCCGCGCGGATACGATTAAGACCCTGATGCACCAAAATTCGATTATTGCCATCCAGCGCAACAACGTCTGCCACCGTGCCTAGCGCCACTAAATCGAGCAAATCAGCCAGATTCGGCGCGGCGATCCGGTGTTGTTCAAACCAACCATGTTCATTCAGATGCTTGCGTAGCGCTAACATCAGATAGAACGCCACACCAACGCCGGCTAATGACTTCGATGGAAAATCACAGTCGTTGAGATTCGGGTTAACCATGGCATCAGCTGCGGGCAAAGTTTCGCCCGGCAGATGGTGATCGGTAACCAGTACTTTGATCCCACGAGCATGCGCATTATCAACGCCTGCATGAGACGATATACCGTTATCGACGGTCATGATCAGCTCTGCGCCCATAGCAGCAGCCTGCTCAACCACTTCAGGGCTCAGCCCGTAGCCATCTTCAAAACGGTTCGGTACCAGATACTGAACGTTTGCCGCCCCCATGCTGCGCAATGCCAACATGGAAAGCGCGGTGCTGGTTGCGCCATCGGCATCAAAATCACCAACGATAACAATACGTTGATGCTCAGACAGTGCCTGATGGAGAAGCTCTACTGCGCGATCAATACCCGATAACGTCTGGTATGAGAGTAAACCTTTAACCCCACGCTCCAGCTCTTGCATGCTAACAATGCCACGGTTGGCATAAACGCGGCGCAATAGCGGGTGGAGATCGTCAGGAAGTTCATGATTTTCCACCGCCTCTCGGCGGCGGAGCTGTGTTGATACGATCAAACCAATTAACCTTTAGCCTTGCTCATGGCTGCCTGCGCATCCAACATCGCCAACATCTCTTTCGGCCCCTGATAGCCAGGGATCACGGTGCCGTCATTAAGCACAATGGCAGGAGTTCCCTGCACGCCAAACTGCACGCCGAGCTCATAGTGTTTTTTGATGTCAACATTACAGGTTGCTGGCTGAGTAGCTTCACCGCTCAACGCCGCATCAAATGCCTTACGACGATCGGCCATGCACCAGATTGACTGCATATCTCTTTCCGCCTGAGAGCTTAAGCCCTGACGCGGGAATGCCAGATAACGAACGGTGATACCCAGATCGTTATACTCTTTCATCTGCGAATGCAGTTTGTGGCAGTAGCCGCAGGTGATGTCCGTAAAGACCGTAATCACGTGTTTTTCTTTTGGTGCTTTGTAGACAATCATCTCAGGCACCAGCTTTTGCAAACGCCCAACCAGAATCTGGTTAGTCACGTTAACCGGCACAGCGCCGCTGACGTCATACATCGGCCCTTGCAGAATGTGCTTACCATCGCTGGTCACGTAAAGCACGCCGTTATCGGTAAATACCGTTTGCAAACCTGCAACCGGAGAAGGCTGAATCTCGGCTTTCTGTACGCCCAATGTTTTCAGCGACTGCTGGATTTCAGCATCACCTGCATGTGCTGCGCCAGTGACTGAAGCCGCCAGCAAAGACAGCCAAATTAAACCTTTCTTCATTGCGTAATCCTTGTATTTCCCTGCGCCTTACGCACGGGGATGATGCTGTTGATGTAGCTGCTTCAGTCGTTCAGTAGCTACATGCGTATAAATTTGGGTTGTGGACAGATCGCTATGCCCTAACAACATTTGTACGACACGCAAATCTGCCCCATGGTTCAGCAAATGGGTGGCAAAAGCATGCCTGAGCACATGCGGTGATAAGCGAGAACTATCGATTCCCGCCAGTACCGCATAGTGTTTAATCCGATGCCAAAACGTTTGGCGCGTCATCTGTTGGGCACGATTACTGGGAAACAGCACGTCTATCGTTTGCCCATTCAGCAGCCATGGCCGGCCATACTCCAGATAATACTCAATCCAGTAAACCGCCTCTTCCCCCAGCGGAACCAGACGCTCTTTATTACCTTTACCGATAACGCGCACCACGCCCTGACGTAAGCTAACATCGGCCTGCGTCAGCCCCACCAGTTCAGAAACGCGGAGTCCGGTGGCATAAAGCACTTCAAGCATCGCCTTATCGCGCAATTCTATCGGGTTCTCAACGCTTGGCGTTTGTAGCAACGTATCAACTTGTTCTTCGGTGAGATCTTTCGGCAACCGCTGCGGTAGCTTGGGTGACGATAATAACGTCGTTGGATCGTCGCCGCGCATTTTTTCACGGTAGAAATACTGAAATAAACGACGCATGGCGCTGAGTAAACGGGCAGAACTGGTTGCTTTATAGCCGCCATCGACGCGTTCAGCTAAGAAACTTTGCAGATCAGAAACCTGAGCCTGTAATAAATCAGAGTGATGATGCGCCAGCCATTCAGCCAGCGACCTTAAATCTAGACGATAAGAGGCCAGCGTATTTTCGGCTAAGTTGCGCTCTAACCACAGCGCATCTAAAAATTGTTCTATCAGTGCCTGATCTTGCTCGTGCACCGGCGACTCCATTGATAAAGACTCAAACCAAGGTTTAGTGTGCATTATGCCTGACACGGATTCAAATCTGATACACTCTGGTGTTATGTATTTGTAACCCGACGGCAGCAACTTCCCTGCACCCTTTACATTACCGCAGCGTTCGCTACCTTCTTTCACCCTGATTGCCGCCTAGTCGCAGCTCGAATGTTTTTAGGTATTACTATGAAGATAGGTCTTTTTTACGGCTCCAGCACTTGCTATACCGAAATGGCCGCTGAAAAAATTCGCGATATTCTCGGCGCCGAGTTAGTCGATTTACATAACATCAAGGATGTCCCGATCCAGCGCATGGAGGATTACGACATTCTGATCCTCGGTATTCCAACCTGGGACTTTGGTGAGATTCAAGAAGACTGGGAAGCCGTCTGGGACGCACTGCCAAGCTTGAATCTACAAAATAAAATCATCGCCATGTATGGCATGGGTGATCAACTTGGTTATGGCGAATGGTTCCTCGATGCACTGGGTATGCTTCACGATCGTTTACTGCCGCTAGGCGTGCAGTTTGTCGGCTATTGGCCAACAGAAGGCTACGAGTTTACCAGCCCTAAACCAGTGATTGACGATGGCAAGCTGTTCGTTGGCTTGGCTCTCGACGAAGCGAATCAATACGATTTAAGCGACAAGCGCCTAGAACAATGGTGCGAACAGATCATGCTGGAGATCGCTGAATTGCTGTAATGCGATGCTTATTGCACACATTGCATATAAAGAAACAAAAATGCCCGATGGAAACCTCGGGCATTATTCACTAATCACTCTGGTGCGTTTGCATCAAAGTGCGGCGCAAGTGGCACCATGCTTCTGGCGTCAAACTGTCTGCCGCAATCCATAAACGCTTTTTCTTTCCCTGCTGCTTCACACTTTTCAAGGGTAGCAATGCGCCAAAATCACTGATCCAAGGCGTCTTACATAACTCCCATTCGTTCTGTTGCCATTGAATATGATTATCCGCTAGAAAGCTAAACTCTCCCTGAATCTTAGCGATCTGCTTTTGGCTGCGGATACATTCAAACACAACTAAAGTCAGCAACACCAACCAATAAAAACTATAGTTTTCCGGCCATGGTGCTAGCAAAATCAACAAAATCAGAATGCCATGCGTAACCAACAACAAAAGTTGCGTTCGCCATGACACTCGTACATCACAACGCCATTGGTCCACGATCTTTGTTTCGCGTTTGAATAAGTTTAACCATATGCGCTAATTCAGGATCCTTGGGTGAACCGTGGTTCATGAGCCAATTAAAGAGATCGGGATCGTCGCACTCAAGTAAGCGCACAAATGTCTGTTTATCTGCATCGCTCAGTGAATCATACTCATGTTCGAAAAACGGCATAATGGAGATATCCAACTCACGCATACCGCGGCGGCAAGCCCAATGAATGCGTGATTTATTTCCTATATCCATGATTTACTCACTCCTGATCAGTTAACCTTATTCTTATAAGATAATCTCGTAAGACACCCCGTAGCTCACTGGGTTCCCAGCCGATACGAGATACGCGACTCCATTTTAGCGCGAATCCAGCGAAGATTTAGAAAATAGGTTCACAAACTGACATATTTATTAGCGCATTATGTACCAGACCGTGCGTTAAACCTCGGCAAATATAAGGTTTATAGAAAAACTCGGAATTCTCCTCCCTCTTTGCCGCCTTAGTCCCACATATTTACCTCTGCGTGTGAGCATTTATACCAACAGCGCAATATTTCCATTTGCAATCCTACCCACCTCTCTTAACATGGTTAGATTCCATTTCGGGATTGCATCAGTAGGGAACCATCATGACTTTGAACTCTCTTTTCGCGCCACGCCAACCGGTAGCCTCTAACCATCTGCCCTTAACAATAATGTTGCTCGACGATTGGCAGTTGGTAAACGTGACGGGGCCTGACGCTAGCAAATATTTGCAGGGCCAGCTCACCGTAGACGTTGCAGCACTCACTGAGCATGAACACACCCTCTGCGGGCATTGTGACGCGAAGGGAAAAATGTGGAGCGATCTGCGTTTATTCCATCGAGCGGAAGGCTTCTCTTATCTGGTACGCCGCAGCGTGGCAGAAAACCAAATCACCGAATTGAAAAAATATGCGGTGTTTTCCAAGCTCACTATCAGCGCAGATAATGATGCAGTGATCCTTGGCATTGCAGGCTTTAAGGCCGATGCCGCACTTGCCGCTTATTTCCCACAGTTGCCTGATGCCAACACGCCGGCGGTAACGCATGAAGACACCACGCTGCTCTATTTATCTCAGCCAGAAGCACGCTATTTGCTGATAACTTCTTTATCCACCGCTGAAATGCTCACAGACAAGCTGCGTGATAGTGCGCAGTTTAACGACGGTCAGCAGTGGGTTGAACTTGATATCGAAGCGGGTCAGCCGGTTATTGACGTCGCTAATAGCGGTCAGTTTATTCCACAGGCCACGAATCTTCAGGCACTGAATGGCATCTGCTTTAAAAAAGGCTGCTATACCGGCCAAGAAATGGTGGCTCGTGCTAAATATCGCGGTGCCAACAAGCGAGCGCTTTATTGGCTGCAAGGCTCCGCCAGTCGTGTACCGCAGGCAGGTGAAGATTTAGAACTCAAGCTAGGCGAAAACTGGCGACGCACCGGAACGGTATTAGCCGCCGTTCAGCTTAACGACGGTAGCCTAAACGTTCAGGTCGTGCTCAATAACGATTTAGAAACCGATAGCGTTCTACGCGTTCGTGACGATGAAGGCAGCATGCTAACGATTCAACCACTGCCATATTCGTTGGTGGAAGGGTAATTCATCTCATTGCTTGCCCCCACCCCAGCCCTCCCCTTCTCAGGGGAGGGGGCCGAACGGTTCTCGGTATTAATTTTGCACTCGATGTGCTCCTCCCCCTGCTAAGGGGGAGGCTGGGAGGGGGTCTGTCAAACTAAAAGCACTTACCCCAATTTCACCCGCGCGCATATTTCGCCGCAGCCAAAAACAGCTCATGATCGGGGCGAATACCGGTATACAACACAAACTGCTCAACTGCCTGAATAGCAAAAACTTCAGCGCCGCTAATAACCGTTTTCCCCTGAGTCTTGGCATAGCGAATCATCGGCGTTTCTGATGGCAAAGCAACAACATCAAAAATCACCTTCGCACGATCAATCTCATCTTCGCTAAAGGCCAACGTGTCAGCATCGGCTCCCCCGCTCATGCCAATTGGCGTCGCGTTGATCAGCACCTCGGCTTCCACTCCCTGCATATCTGGCCGCCACTCATAGCCATATAGAGAAGCCAGTTGCTGCCCGGTTTTTTCATTCTTCGCCACAATATAGCCTTGCTTAAAGCCGGCGTCTTTTAACGCACAGGCCACGGCCTTCGCCATACCACCGCTGCCACGCAGGGCAAAGACTTGTTCAGGAGAAACGGCATACTGCGCCAAAAGCTGGGCAATCGCTAAATAGTCGGTGTTATACGCTTTGAGATAGCCATCGGTATTCACAATGGTGTTAACGGAATCAATGGCTTTAGCAGATGCATCCATCTCATCCACCAGCGGGATAACGTCCTCTTTAAATGGCATTGAGATCGCGCAACCACGGATCCCCAACGCGCGTACACCGCCAATTGCCGCTTTGATATCTTTGGTCGTAAAGGCCTTATAGAGATAGTCCAGATCGAGCGCATCATAAAGATAATTATGAAAGCGCGTGCCGAAGTTGCTCGGACGCGCCGCCAGCGACATACATACCTGAGTATCTTTATTGAGATGTTTAGTCATAGAACCTCTTCGCCAAAAAATGAATTTAGAAAAGCCGCAGAGTGATACCTGCCTTTGCCACTATCATGGACTAAAACAAGGAGGGTGAAAATGGCTGAATTTGCTGTTAAAAGTTCCTCTTTTAATCCGCTCTCAGGCTGGGCCCAAATGCAAAAAAGGAGCCCTTAGGCTCCTTTCGTATAGGCATCAACTCGGTGAAGCTTAGAAGTTGTAACCCGCAACCAGGTAGTAACCCCAGCCGGTAGATTTCACGTCAAAGTTACCTTTGCCGAAGTTCAGCTCAGTACCATCCTGCCATTGTCCGCCGTTATGGAAATAACGTGCAACGAAGGAGTAGTGCCAGTGATCGTAGTTCAGTGCCAAAATATGGCTAGAAGCGATAGAGTTGCTGGTACGAGTACGCATGCCATTCAGGTCGCTATGGCCAGAATCTTTACCTAAGTCAGAACCCCAGTCAAAGTTAGTGAAGCCGATGTAGCTCAGCTTACCGCCCAATACTTCGGTGATTGGCACGAAGTATTTAACTTTGAAACGGTAGCCGTCCCATTCGTTTTCGTTGGCCGCATCGTAGTTCTGCCACTGGTATTTGGCATACACGTTCATCGACAGGCTCATTGGCAAGCCGGTATCAATGTCGGTACCAAGACCCATGTACCAAGTGCTCTGACGGTTATCGTTGTTGCGACCCATATCGTAGATATAGTTATTCGCGAAGTACCACTCTTTGAACGGGCCGAAGCTCAGATCGGTGCCAGTCAGCTTATCGATAGAGAAGCGCGGTTCAATTTCCATGAACAGAGGAGAACCGTGGTTCCAGATACCGCGAGAGGTGCTGTCACCGCCGAAGAACATTGGCGCATCTATGTAACCGTAGAAGTCGAACCAATCTTTCTTAGCAAAAGCTTCGTACTCAAGGTAAGTATCGTCTCTCAGCTGTGGTCCAAAACGCGTATGGGCGCTGCCCACCACGTTAACGCTTTGATGCCACCAGTCAGAAAGATATTCGCTGTTGTTGTCTGCTGCTACAGCGGTAACGCTGCTTGAAAGTGCAAGCACGGTGCCTGCAGCTAAAATTATTTTTTTCATAATATTGCTACTTACCTTAAGCAAAATTCCCTGCCAGGGAAAAGACCCATGTAAACATCACCACAAATAGCCATCAATTGATCAACAACCCACCTTTCTGGCCGTGCGTATTATAGAAATTATTGCTCACAAAAATCTGTGATCTCTGAATACATTCTTAAATACGTAATCGATTGCGTTCACGTTTGCGATGAAAAAATTCGGAGGGATTCTACAATCTTTGCGGCAATAATCAAATTTAAAACCAAGTCATTGTCATACGAATTGCCCTGAAAGGCTTATGCCATCAGGCATTCGGGGAGAAACACTCACGTTTTTTGTGTTTAGATGAAAGGTTGCGCAACTTACAAAAGGAAAAAATTGACGAAACTTTGCCGCTGTTACAATGTCGCAGACCAACAAATGTTTGGATGATAATAAATCAATCGTCATTTTGTGAAAATCATGACAAATACTCTGCTGCACTATTATTCCTAAAGCCAATCTACTCGCTCTAAAAACATATAATTACATGATAAACAAAAACAAAGTCATTCGTGTCGTAATTAGCGCAATTATATTTGAGCTTACACGTGTACACTGGAATGGTTCTCAGCTAACCTAGCTCTAGTTTTTAGCAATAGCATGATTTCCATTGTTCAACAGAGGTAGTGCCGCACTATGGCAAAGGCAAACATTGTTCAGCAGGGATATTCACTGGCAGAGGAAGTTGCCAACAGCATCAGTCACGGAATTGGTTTTATTCTGGGGATCGTCGGTCTGGTTTTATTGTTGGTGCAAGCCATTGGTACCGGTGCCGATGCCACAGCAATCGCCAGCTACAGCCTTTACGGCGGCAGCATGATTTTGCTGTTTCTTGCATCCACGCTCTATCACGCGATTTCGCATCAGAACGTTAAACGCTGGCTGAAGGTGTTTGACCACTGCGCCATTTATTTATTGATAGCCGGCACCTACACGCCATTCCTGCTGGTTGGATTAGATTCCACCTTAGCCAAATGGTTGATGGGGGTCATCTGGGGGATTGCACTGTTTGGTATTTTGTTCAAACTCGCGTTTGCCCATCGCTTTGAAGTGCTTTCACTTATTACCTACCTCACGATGGGGTGGCTGTCATTAATTGTTATCTATCAGTTAGCAACCAAGCTGGCATGGGGTGGTGTAACGCTACTGGCGGTAGGTGGGATTGTTTATACGCTAGGCGTAATTTTCTACGTCAGTAAACGAATTCCGTACAACCACGCGATCTGGCATGCGTTTGTGCTGGGCGGATGCGCTTGTCATTTTTTTGCGATTTATTTGTATGTGTAGATGGTAGGGGCAGGTTTTGTTCGCCTATTCTCTGTACGACATGGTGTAAGGTTTCGACCGCCTATCAATAACCGCTTTCATATTTAGCCAAGTCGAAGGCGTCCGATGAGAGCCCCGTTGCGCGGGGGCTCTCAACTCGCGCGCTTTTATCCGAGATGCCATCTCCGCGCCGGGTCGGCATGCGCCATCCTTGGCGCCTCCTCCCCTCGTGAAAACATCCTGTTTTCACTGCTCTAAATGCCATGACTTAAACTAAAAAACAGATCGAGTTTTTGTCTTTTGGGTTTGACCTTTTCCGGCACGTTACCGGACAGCCGAGTGAATCATGCAGGTTAGGATTCGCCGACAGGGACGTCGGCGAAAGAACGGAGGAGCCAGGATGGCGATTGCCGTTCGTTCCGTTAAGACCGGAATGATGAAATGAGGGCACCCGCGTAGCGGGCTGGAAGGGGGTGCCAAGCCGGGTTGTTAGGGGGCGGCGATTGGCCCCCTAACACGGACGCCTGCACGATGCACTGGTAGCGTTCGGGATTTTAAGCGGACGTAATATGCACCATACCTAAAGGACGTTCACACAGTACAAAGGTAAAATTGCGGACATAACATCCACCAATGTTTAAACCTTATTCTCCGCTACCTTCCCACCCACATACTTACTCATCTTAATCACTATCGGCGACAGCAAAATCAGCGCCACGAGGTTTGGCAATACCATCAGTCCGTTGAACATATCCGCCATATTCCACACCAGCTCGACTTTGAAGAACGAGGCAATAAAGATGAAGGCAATCACCACCAGCTGATAAGCACGTACCGCACGTTGGGAATTGAATAGATAACGAATATTCATTTCACCATAGTAGTACCAACCAACAATCGTTGAGAAAGCAAAGAAGAACAGCGAAACCGAAATAAACAGGCTGCCAAAATAGCCATAAACATAGGTATATGCCTGCTGAGTCACCGCAATGCCTTGTCCGGTGAATACACCAAGGAAGTTGGTCTGAGTTTTGCCACCTAACTCCCACATGCTCATACCCGACGTGATAATCGCTAATGCGGTTAACGTGACAATAACGCACACCACAAACACGCCCATCATCGCGATATAACCCTGTTGTTCTGGACGTTCAACCTTAGCCACCGCGTGAGCATGCGGCGTTGAGCCCATCCCTGCTTCGTTGGAAAACAGACCGCGAGCGATACCAAAACGCATTGCCTGCTGAATCGCAATCCCTGCACCACCGCCCAACACCGCAGTTGGATTAAATGCTGCCACAAAAATCGATTTAAACGCCGGTAAAATATAGTGGGCGTTGTGCACCAAAATAACCAAGGTTCCCAACAGATAAAATACGGCTTTAATCGGCACAACTTTCTCGGTGAATGAGGCAATGCTGCTGATCCCGCCCATAATCACCACGCCGGTGATCACAGCCAATACAATACCGATCACCCAGCCTGGTACACCCAGAGAACTATTAAACGCCGCCGCGATAGAGTTGGACTGCACCATATTGCCGATAAAGCCCAGCGCAATAATCACCAACACGGAGAAAATACAGGCCAGCCATTTGCAGTTCAGCCCTTTTTCAATGTAATACGCAGGGCCACCGACCACTTGACCGTTTTTATCTTTTGATCTGAATTTTTGCGCCAACATCGCTTCCGCGTAAATCGTCGCCATTCCCAGAAACGAGGAAACCCACATCCAGAAAATCGCACCGGGGCCTCCAGCCACAATTGCCGTTGCGGGGCCAGCCAGATTACCGGTACCGACCTGTCCTGCTATAGCCGTTGCAACCGCCTGAAATGAACTCATACCCTGCTTGTCAGCCTTTGCACCTGACAAAGAAATACCGCCGAACAACGCTTTAAAACCAGAGCCAAAATGACGGATCTGAATGAAACCCAAACGCAGCGTGTAGTAAATACCTGTTCCACACAGGAGGAAAATCAGCAGTTCATCCCAAAGCAGGCTGTTAACCTGATTAACTAACTGAGCAATGAATTCCATAATGCCTTACCTGTTTTTATGCCAGTGCGTGTGTGGTCACACGTCATGGTTGTTGTTTTAAGCCAATAGTTCACCCGTAGTCTGTATAAGCACCAAGGTGGGTTGCCATAATGAAAAATGCAGATGTATCAACAGATAAGGCCAGCTAGGCCCCGTTGATCTCGTCTTAAAAAGGGGAACATTTCACGGTGAGAACTCTATCACACTTTTGTCGCCAGACTTGCCCAGAAACCGACCATCAGTAACATGAGTAAAAATGATGATTAGCGTAAGTAATAGGATGTAATAATAATGTAATTATTTAATATTTATCACTTTTTATATTATCACCCAGCCAAGCTTTAATTGTAGTTATTGGGTTTTGTCATTAGAAAATCTCACCCAAAATTAATGAAAAAAAGTAAGGCTTAAAGATATTCCTGAACGCGATAAATAAAAAAAGCCTCATCAAGCAAACGATGAGGCCGAAACCGAAGAGATGTTATGTCAGACAGCCTTCGGGGTAGGTGAAATGACAATAATAAAAATTAAAACAGTTCGCTCATATTCAGTTGGCTCATCAGCAGTGCGTTATCGCTGTAATCAACCGGCACGGCAACAACCGCTGGGCCCTGTACGTCCATCGCTGCACGCAACGTGCTTTCCAATGTTTCTGAAGACGTCACGGCAAATCCCTTGGCACCAAACGCTTCCGCGTAGGCTTTAAAGTCGATTGGGCCAAATTTAACCCCCGACGTACGGTGGTATTTTTTGTCTTCTTGGATCGCAACCATATTGTATTCTTCATCTACCCATATGATATGCAACAGGTTCACGCCTAGGCGCACCGCCGTTTCCAATTCCATGCTGGACTGCATAAAACCGCCATCGCCGGAAACCGAAACCACTTTACGGCTCGGGTCGACTAACGCGGCACCAATCGCCCACGGTAACGCAACCCCCATCGTCTGCTGTCCGTTTGAAATCAGCACCTGACGCGCACGGAAGCTGTATAAATAGCGGGCGATCCAAATATGGAAGCTCCCCATATCAACGCACAGCGTCACGTCGCTATTCACGATATCCTGCATGGCTCTGACCAAGCGCAGCGGGTGAATGGCAAACTGGGTTAAGCTTCTTCCTTTCTGCGCTAAAAGATCGCGCTGCTGACGGCGCTCTTCTAAAATCGCCACCGCGTCGCTGCTTAAATCAAGCGCGGCATGAATATGTTCCGACAGCAGATCTAACGTCTCAGCGATATCCCCCACCAGCTCAATATCCGGCTGATAATCGCTATCGGTTTCGGCAGGCATGATGTCGATATGAACCAGATCGGCACCATCGTTGTTCCACTGTGCTGGCTCATATTCAATCGGGCTATAGCCAATCGTTATAACCAAATCAGCGTTACGCAATAGGCGGTCTCCCGCCTGATTATTGAAAAGTCCGACACGCCCTGCAAAACGATGGAAGTGAGCCTGATCGATAACCCCAGCGGCTTGGTAAGTGCTGGTTACCGGCAGTCCACTTTTATGCAATAGGCGGCGAATAGCGTCCGCGTTACGCGGCTGGCTTGCCATCAAGCCAAGCAAAATCACCGGATTCTTCGCTTTTTCAAGCCGACGGGCCACCTGCACGATGCTTTCAAAAGGAGCCGCACCAAGAGTAGGATGCTGTGTTGTTAACACCCTGCTGTTGACCGGCTCATTGAGAATATCCATCGGCAAGCTGATAAAACTGGCGCCGGGGCGTCCAAACTCGGCGGCACGAAAGCCGTTCGCCAACACTTCAGACAATGCCGACGCCGAAGTCACCTCGGCTGAATATTTGGTTACCGGACGGAACATCGTCACGGTATCCATCGTCTGATGTACCTGTTTTAAATGATCGGCACGTTTCACCGCCCCGCCCAGCGCAACCAAAGGATCGCCTTCTGAGGTCGCCGTCGCTACGCCGGTAATTAAATTGGAACACCCAGGTCCAGATGTCACTAGGGCCACACCGGCTTTGCCGGTTAAACGCCCAACGGCTCCCGCCATAAATGCCGCGTTGGCTTCATGGCGAACGGCGATTGTCTCAATGCTGGAATCAACCAACGAGTTAAACACCCTGTCGATTTTCGCACCAGGGATACCAAATACGTGTTTCACTCCCTGAGCTTCTAGCTGAGCGACGATCAAATCCGCCCCGCACTGCCATGCTTTATTGCTATCAGACTTTTTCATGGAACCACACTCCTCGCAGCCAAAAAGGCTTAACTTTCAACGGAACGAATCGCCGTATCTAAATTTGCAGGGCACAAATCGGCCTGCATAAAATCATCATCATGAGGGAAATCGATCAGTAATTTATCGATAGAACCAAAGGTCAAAACGCCGCTTTCCACCTGATAATCAAGAATATGGCCGCCGCAGTCGCGTTCGGCGGTGATAAAGTGTTCGTGATATCCCGCAACGTTGATACCTTGCATGTAATTAGGTGTCAGAAAACCAATCAACACCCCTTCGCGATGTTCAATGTGGTATGTCGGCTGAGCCTCAATGGCTTCCTGCATTGGTTTATAAGGACGGTGCTGCTCCGGCACGGTACGTGTTTCTACGTTACGGAAAACCCCATCAATGCGTAGCGCGCAAAAGGCGTTTTGGCTGGTGAGCATTTTGTCGATAACCTGATGGATCTCATCTCGGCTATGCAAACGGTTGATGCGGTATTCTTCAGTCGGTTGGAAAAAGGTCATCACCGCAAAAGGCGTTTTCTGTTCAGGTTTAGCGCGGCGGGCGCTGCCGTCACCACGCAGCTGGAAAATATTGCGGTTAAACGCAATCATTTCGCCATCAAGATGGTTAAAGGTGCCTAAGCCAAAGTCTCCATGCTGGAGCAAATCGGCCATTGTGGTCTCCCCTTCGTAAACCCCGCTTAATAGCGCACTCATTAGAGAAGTTTGATAAATGACGCGTTCTGGATGTTTACGATAGAGCTGTTTAGCAGTTTCTGCGATGTCTGCCACGCATGAACAGTCAGAATGATGTGCTTTCATGAGGTGATCCATTTTTTAATCATTAGCGTTGTTAACTAAAGGTTGACTCCTTTCAGCAATGAGTTCCAATATGATGTTGTGTTCACTTTGAGACGTTTTTGATATGGAACTACGCCATTTACGCTATTTCGTCGCGGTGGCTCAAACAGGTCACTTTACGCGAGCAGCCGAACAGTTAGGGATCTCACAGCCCCCACTCAGCCAGCAAATTCAAAGGCTTGAGCATGAAGTTGGCACCCCGCTGATTAAACGTTTAACGCGCGGGATTGAGCTAACCGAAACGGGAAAAACGCTCTATAAAGACGCCTGTGAAATCATCAAACTCACCGATGCCGCGCTTGAGCGAGCACGCAACGTCGCCAGAGGCATTAGCGGAACGGTCAATATCGGCTTCGCCTGCTCCACGGCGTTCAACCCTGCGGTTTTTTCTTTACTGCATAGCTTTAGAGAAAATTACCCAATGATGCACCTTCAGCCGCAGGAGAAAGAGATGTCCGGTTTGATGAATGCATTAGAAGAGGGGAACATTGATTTCGCGTTTATCCGCCTACCGTGCGAACGCAGCAAAGATTTTATGTGTCGCGTCATCGACACCGAAGAGATGATGGTGGCACTCCCACGCCAGCATCCACTTAGCCATAACCGCACGGTTTCACTGATCGATCTCAAAGATGAATCGCTGATCACTTTTCCGCGCGAAGTAGCCCCCAGCCTTTATGACCAAACCATTCATGCCTGTGAAGTCGCCGGATTCTCGCCCAATCTAGGCCAGCAGTCGCCTCAGTTAACCTCGGCGATCAGCATGGTGGGCGGCGGTTTTGGCATGGCTATCGTGCCTGATTCACTAAGCAAAATTGACGAAAAAAACGTGGTGTGTTTGAAGCTCAAAGACACTCGGCTAACCAGTGATATTGCGATTGCGTGGCGACGCGGCGACAGCAGCCATATTATTTTGCACTTACTGAATTTGCTGTAACGCTTACTTCCATCATAAACGCCCATAAAAAAACCGCCCTGACGCGATTTTAACGTCAGGGCGGTTTTGATTGGGCAGCCTATCTAAATGCTATTCGTATTCAGAGATAGGCACACAAGAGCAGAATAAATTACGGTCGCCGTAAACATCATCCAGACGTTTTACGGTTGGCCAGTATTTATTCTCACGTGTTGATTCCGTTGGGAATACGGCCAGTTCGCGAGAATAAGCGTGCTCCCAGTGACTAACCAGTTCAGCCTGAATGTGTGGCGCATTCACCAGCGGGTTATCCGCCAGCGTCCATTCGCCGCTGCTCACGCGTTCAATTTCAGCACGGATTGCCAGCATCGCATCGATAAAGCGATCCAACTCGGCTTTGCTTTCAGATTCCGTTGGCTCAACCATCAACGTACCCGCAACAGGGAACGACATGGTTGGCGCATGGAAACCAAAGTCGATCAAACGTTTAGCAATATCCATTTCGCTAATACCGGTTTGCTCTTTCAGCGGGCGAATATCCAAAATACATTCATGCGCGACTCGACCATCACGGCCTGCGTACAAAATCGGATACGCTGATTTCAAGCGCGTTGCGATGTAGTTGGCATTCAGGATAGCGGTCTGGCTAGCTTTCTTCAGCCCTTCAGCCCCCATCATACGGATGTACATCCAGCTAATTGGCAGAATGGAAGCACTACCAAACGGTGCCGCAGAAACCGCGCCTTTCTGGGTGGTTAAACCATCAATTTGCACTACGGTGTGCCCTGGTACAAATGGAGCCAAATGCGATTTCACACCGATTGGGCCCATACCTGGTCCGCCACCGCCGTGCGGGATACAGAACGTTTTATGTAAGTTCAGGTGAGAAACATCAGCGCCAATATAGCCAGGCGTGGTGATCCCTACCTGCGCATTCATGTTCGCACCGTCGAGGTAAACCTGCCCACCGAACTGATGCACGATCTGGCACACTTCGCGGATAGTTTCTTCATACACGCCGTGCGTTGACGGGTAAGTCACCATGATACAAGAGAGCTCGTCGCCCGCCTGTTCGGCTTTAGCACGCAGATCGTGTAGATCGATGTTGCCAGAATCATCACAGGCAACCACCACCACGCTCATCCCCGCCATCTGCGCCGAGGCAGGGTTAGTGCCATGCGCTGAGCTTGGAATTAAACAAATATGGCGCGCCGCGTCGTTGCGGCTTTCGTGGTAGCGACGAATGGCCAGCAGACCCGCGTATTCACCCTGTGCACCAGAGTTCGGCTGCATGCACACGGCATCATAACCGGTTAACTGAACCAGCCATTGCGACAGCTGAGAAATCATCATCTGATAACCCATAGCCTGCTCTGGCGGGCAGAACGGATGCAGCTCAGCAAATTCAGGCCACGTAATTGGGATCATTTCCGCAGCAGCATTCAGCTTCATGGTGCAAGAGCCCAATGGGATCATGGCCTGATTCAATGCCAAATCCTTGCGCTCCAAGCGATGCATATAGCGCATCATCTCGGTTTCGCTGTGATAGCGGTTAAATACAGGATGCGTCAGAATTGGGTCGGTACGCAGCATGTGGGCAGGAATGCTGCCAGCGCTATCTTCTGCAACCAGCGCATCCAGCGTATCGATATCCAGCCCGTGGTTATCGCCCAGCAGAATAGCAAACAGTGCTTCAACGTCTTCGCGGCTGGTCGCCTCATCCAAAGAAATCCCTACAGCGCCCGGAATATCGCTGCGCAGGTTAAAACCAAAGCTCAGCGCGCGCGCCAACACTTCAGCCTTGTCTTTCACGGCTACCGTGAGGGTATCAAACCAGCTATGGTTGCGAACGGTCACATCTTTTTGCTTCAGACCCGCAGCCAAGATATCGGTCAAACGATGAATGCGATCGGCAATGCGTTTCAGGCCAACGGGGCCATGATAGACCGCATACAGGCTGGCAATATTCGCCAGCAAGACTTGAGAAGTACAGATATTGGAGTTCGCTTTCTCGCGACGGATGTGCTGCTCACGCGTTTGCATCGCCATACGCAGTGCAGTATTGCCCGCGGCATCGCGAGAAACCCCAATAATACGCCCCGGCATGGAGCGCTTAAACTCATCACGACAGCCAAAAAATGCCGCGTGTGGACCACCGTAGCCCATAGGCACGCCAAAACGTTGCGCAGAACCAAACACAACGTCAGCCCCTAATTTACCCGGCGCGGCCAGCAGCACCAGAGCCATAGGATCGGCGGCAACACAGGTAATCACCTTGCGACTTTTCAGCTCATTCATCAGATCGGTGTAGTCGTGCAGCTCGCCGTAGGTCCCCACCTGTTGCAGCAATACGCCAAACACGTCCTGATGATCGAGCACTTTGTCCGCGTCATCGACGATCACATCAAAGCCAAAGGTTTCAGCGCGAGTACGCACCACGTCCAGCGTTTGCGGATGGACATCGGCAGCCACAAAGAAACGATTCGCATCTTTCAGCTTGCTAGCACGCTTCGCCAACGCCATAGCTTCCGCGGCGGCGGTGGCTTCATCCAGTAAAGAAGCCGACGCCAATTCAAGACCGGTGAGATCCTGCGTCAGCTGCTGGAAGTTCAGCAACGCCTCAAGACGACCTTGGGAAACTTCCGGCTGATATGGCGTATAGGCGGTATACCAGCCCGGATTTTCCAGCATATTGCGCTGGATAACCGGCGGCATCAAAACACCGTGATACCCCATACCAATAAAGGATTTGTAACGCTGATTCTGACCCGCAATGGCTTTCAGCTCAGCCAACGCCTGATGTTCCGTTACAGCATCACCGACCGCTGGCGGAGTAGGTAACTGAATATCGGAAGGAACGATCTGCTCGATCAGTTCATGCAAAGAGCGTGCGCCAACGGTTTCCAGCATTTGCTGTTGCTGTTGGACAGACGGACCGATATGGCGAGCGATAAAGGATTCGCTGTTTTCGAGCTGGCTGAGAGTCTGGGTCATGAGTGACTGATTCCTAAATGTACATACAAAAGAAATGCTGATTTGACACAACTAAATGCGGCACGAACTCACTTTCTCCCCGCTTAGAGCGCGGGGAAAAAGGATGAAGCACGATCAAGCGCGGCTGCGCCCAACACCATTCACAACGCAGGCATTAATCTTCGATAGAAGATTCGTAGGCTGCGGCATCCAGCAAACCAGCAATTTGCGCTTCGTCTGATGCTTTGATGCGGAACAGCCAGCCTTCGGAGTATGGAGCGCTGTTAACCAGCTCTGGTGCACCTTCTAGCTCATCGTTGATAGCAACGATTTCGCCGCTGATTGGGGCATAGATATCGGAAGCCGCTTTCACAGACTCGGCCACCGCACAGTCATCGCCCGCATCAAAAGATGTGCCGACTTCTGGCAGATCGATAAAGACCATATCGCCCAGCAGTTCCTGTGCATGCTCGGTGATACCAACGCTATACACCCCTTCGCCTTCTGCACGAACCCATTCGTGAGATGCGGTATATTTCAATTCAGTAGGCACGTTGCTCATCGACATCCTCTCTTAAATGTTTGTTAAATTTTACTTTATAAGTCTGATTCAATTGGCGTAGCGAGCGTAGCCAATTTGAGTGCGGCCAGCGCGCAGGAACCGGAGCGTACACACGGTACGTGAGGATTCCGAGCACTGCCCAAGCTTAAAGTGGCAAGCGCAGTAGCCTAGTGAATTAGGCTTTTACCGTTGCGCACAAAACCGGGCTTAACGACACGCACTGGCATTTCACGGTTACGGATCTGCACGATAGCTTCTTCGCCAATGCCTGCTGGCACGCGGGCCAATGCAATACTGACACCTAAGGTTGGTGAGAAGGAACCACTGGTGATCACACCTTCTTGAAGATTTCCGTTGGCATCGGTGAAACGCACCGGCAGCTCATTGCGCAGCACACCTTTTTCGGTCATTACCAAACCAACCAGTTTTTCGGTACCGTTCTCACGCTGCTGCTCTAATGCTTCGCGGCCGATAAAATCACGATCTTCCGGCGCCCAAGCAATGGTCCAGCCCATATTGGCGGCTAACGGCGAAACGCCTTCATCCATTTCCTGACCATATAAGTTCATGCCAGCTTCTAAACGCAGAGTGTCACGCGCGCCCAAACCACACGGTTTAACGCCCGCTTTCACCAGCTTCTGCCAGAATTCTGCCGCTTCGCCGATTGGCAAAGCAATTTCATAGCCGTTTTCGCCGGTGTAGCCCGTTGTCGCAATAAAGTAGTCGCCAGCCTGCACGCCGAAGAATGGTTTCATACCGCTGATCGCTTGTTTTTGTGCATCAGTAAACAGCGTTGCGGCGCGCTCTTGCGCCTGCGGGCCTTGCACCGCAATCAGCGCCAGATCGTCGCGCACGGTGATTTCAACGTGATAGGGCTCGGCATGCTCGGTGATCCACGCCAAATCTTTTTCTCGCGTGGCGGAGTTAACCACCAAGCGGAAATATTCTTCCTCAAGGAAATAAACGATCAGGTCATCGATAACGCCCGCAGAGGCGTTCAACATACCGGTGTAGAGCGCTTTGCCCGGCACCGTCAGTTTTGCCACATCGTTAGCGAGGAGGTAACGCAGGAACTCACGCGTGCGCGGCCCACGAAGATCGACGATGGTCATGTGTGACACATCAAACATGCCCGCATCCTGACGCACAGCATGGTGCTCATCGAGCTGAGAACCGTAGTGCAGTGGCATCATCCAGCCGTGAAAATCAACCATACGCGCGCCGCAGGCGACGTGTTGATCGAAGAGTGGAGTCTGTTTGGCCATCTTAACCCTCTTTTCCTGAACGTTTGTCATCCGGTACAAGCCATCCGCTATAGAGTCCCGGGCGCGCTAATAAGATATTTTTTGCCTAAAAATGTTGATGTGAACCCTAAAGCTGAACACCTGTAAACATCGCTACGCAAACGATACCCTTCCCCAGACGTTATCACCGATATCAGCGATTAACCATAAGTTAAAATAAGACCAGACTTTATCGTTAGTGAAATTTAGAGAAGGGATAATGCAGAAGTTTCATCTACAAAACTGCGTCGAATGGCACATTATTAACATTTTCACTGCAAGTGCATTGCAGTTATATAACGTATATCGCAATTTCATTAGGGAAAATAGCGGATGTTAAATTGCCATGCATGAGAAAAACTAATTCAAAACCAGTAGCAACATTAGAATATTTCAAACCAGGTTGGAGGGATGGCAAGAAAGAACAAAAAGGTGGGAGCGGCTAACATAAATACATAGCTAGCCGCGAGGCACTATTTTTACAACGTCTATATGACGGACTCTATTTTTGCAAACTCTCAGGCAAATCCGCTAAGCCCATGGCGTGACGAACCAAACGTGGTTTTAGCCCTGGAAGATTATCAGCCAGCGCCATGCCGACATCTCGCAGCAATTTTTTGGCGGGATTATCACCGTCAAACAGCTGACGGAAACCCTGCATCGCCGTCAGCATCACCGCGGCGCTATGCTTGCGGGTGCGCTCATAGCGGCGCAGATACATATAGCGACCAATATCTTTGCCCTGACGCTGTAGACGTTTGATCTCGGAGGCCAATTCAGCCGCATCCATAAAGCCGAGGTTCACACCCTGCCCAGCCAATGGATGAATGGTATGCGCTGCATCCCCCGCCAGCGCTAATCGGTGCGCGGCAAAGCTGCGAGCATATCGCCCAACCAGAGGATGTGACTGTCGAGCGCTGACGACTTCGCACAGACCAAGACGCGTATCAAACGCAACGGCCAACTCACGGTTGAAATCAGACTCAGGCAAAGCCTCTAAGCGCTGAGCTTCTTCCGGAGAAACGGACCACACGATGGAGCATAAATGCGTATCTTCCAGCGGCAAGAAAGCCAAAATACCGTTTGGTCGGAAAATCTGACGCGCACAGCCTTCGTGGGGCAATTGGGTTTTGATGGTAGCCACTAACGCATGGTGTCCATAATCCCAAAACGTCAGCGGAATATCAGCATGCTGACGCAGCCATGAATGCGCACCATCGGCGCCAATCACCAGACGAGCCGTAAGCATCTGTCCATTATCCAACGTGATAAAAGCTTCGTTTTCGCCCCACGCCACCTGTTGGAATGTCGCTGGCGCAATCATCGTGACCTCGGACTGACGGCTCACTTTATTCCACAGCGCCAACTGGATAACATGGTTTTCAATGATATGACCAAGATGAGTATGCCCATACTCTTGGGCACGAAACGCAATACGTCCAAAACTGTCGCTTTCCCACACTTCCATGCCCTGATAGGCGCTCGCTCGCAGAGCGAGGATATCTTGCCAAACGCCGAGATGTTGTAGCAAACGCTCGCTGGCAGCATTAATGGCAGAAACACGCAGCGCAGGTTCAGGCGTTAGCTCCGTGAGCTCAGGAATGCGACTTTCAATTACCGCGATGCGAAGCCCGCTGCCTTGAAGCGCCGCCGCCGTTGCCAGCCCCACCATGCCGCCACCGGCAATAACCACATCAAAAGATTGCATTGTGATTCTCTGTTCCTGTTAATGAATCATATTCCTTCAATCACTCAGGCAAATTAAATAGCGCTGAGCACGACAAGAATAAACTTAGCGCTCTACCCAGCCAAGGGTGCGCCGCGCCAGCGTTTCACGCAGCGGAGGAACCAACTCCATCGCCATTAAGCCGAGATTACGCCCGACAACTAACGGTGCCAGACGATTAGCAAATAGATGAATCAGGCCATCGGTCACACCGATTGTGGCCTGCTGATCGGGTTCTCGACGCTGTTGATATTGGCTTAATATCTGATAACTGCCGATATCATTGCCCTGCTGTTCTGCTTGAGCAATGGTTTCCGCCAAAGACATAACGTCACGCAGGCCAAGATTAAATCCCTGCCCCGCGATGGGATGTAGCGTTTGTGCGGCGTTACCCACCAGCGCAAGGCGATGGCTAATATGTTGCTGGGCAGACGTTAAGCGCAGCGGATAGCTATGTCGTTTCCCCGCTTTCACCATGGCACCTAAACGCCAGCCGAAAGCCTGCTGCAACTGGTGTAAAAATTCAGCATCGCTCCAGCTATCGACCTTAGCCTGATCTTCAGCCGCATGGCACCACACCAGCGAACATCGGTCTTCACTCATCGGCAACATCGCCAACGGGCCGTTGCGGGTGAAGCGCTCAAACGCTTTGCCCTGATGCGGTAAGGAGGTCGTGACGTTGGCGATAACCGCTATCTGGCCGTAATCCTCGCTGCGCCAGTCAACGTTACAGTGCTGTGCTAACGCCGATGATGAACCATCTGCCGCCACCAGTAACTCGCCAGAAAGACGGGTACCATTATCCAGCGAGATAGTCGCGCTATGCTGTTGGCGCTCAACGTCGACAACTTTGGCCGGACAGTGCAGGGTGACGCCCGGCGCTTTTTCTAACAGCGTGAACAGCCGCGAACCCGCCTGATGAAGCTCAATAACCTGACCTAAATATGGGATCTGGTAATCTGATGCTTCAAGCCCCACAAAACCGGCATGCCCCTGATCGCTGACGTGAACACGCTCAATCGGTGTTCCACACGCTTTCAGCGCTGACCACACACCGATACGCGCTAATTGCTGGCAGGTGCCGTAGGCTAACGCAATAGCTCGCGCATCAAATCCCGGATGTTTTCGGCTGTCTGGCGAAACCGCTTCAACCACCTCAACCTGAACGCGCCCTGCGCTCAACGCGGAAACCGCCAACGCCAGCGTTGCGCCCGCCATGCCTCCGCCTACAATGATCATTTTCATGCCGTGTATCGTTCCTCAGCTAGCGGTCTTTGCCTGTGCCATCAGCGCTTCAATATCGTCAGCATGCTTAACCACGTCTTTAGTCAGCACCTCAAAGCCATTCTCGGTGATGAGAATATCGTCTTCGATACGGATGCCAATACCGCGATACTCCACCGGGACATCGGCATCTGGCGCGATGTATAGCCCCGGCTCGCAGGTCAGTACCATGCCCGGTTCTAACACGCGTTCGCGAGCGGAAGAGCCGTAATCTCCGACGTCATGCACATCCAGACCTAACCAGTGGCTCAAACCGTGCATGAAGAACTGTCGATGCGCCTGATCGGCAATCAGCTGATCTACGTCGCCCTTCATCACGCCTAATTTGACTAACCCTTCAACCATCACGCGCACCGCTGCGTCGTTGGCTTCACGGATACTGCGGCCTGGGCCAAAGATTTCAAACGCTTTATCCATCGATGCCAGCACCAGATCGTAAATCTCACGCTGAGGCTGAGTAAATTTGCCATTAACCGGGAAGGTTCGCGTGATATCACCGGCATAGCCTTTATATTCACAGCCCGCATCAATTAACACCAACTCGCCGTCTTTGAGCTCGCTTTCGTTTTCGGTGTAATGCAGGATGCAGCCGTTTTCCCCGCCGCCCACGATGGTGTTATAGGAAGGGTAACGCGCCCCATGACGGGTAAACTCATGCAGGATTTCGCCTTCAAGCTGGTACTCGAACATACCAGGACGGCATTTCTCCATTGCGCGAATATGGCCCAGCGCGGTGATTTCACCTGCGCGGCGCATCGCGGCAATTTCTTCCTGCGATTTAAACAGGCGCATTTCATGCACCCAAGGACGCCAGTCGATCAGCGTGGCCGGTGCGCGGAAATTCTGACGCATGCCGCGACGCAGTTTTTCTAGCGCAGCAAACGTAATTTGGTCTGCAAAATCATATTGACCCTGAGCGTGATAAACCACGTCTAGGCCGTTCAACAACAGGTGCAGTTGCTCTTCAATATCGCCATAAGGCAGGGAACGATCGACGCCGAGTTTTGCTGGTGCGGCTTCTTGCCCTAAACGACGCCCAAACCAAGTCTCGGCGGTTAAGTCACGCACGCGATTAAACAGCACGCTGTGATTATGGGTTTCGTCGCTTTTAATCAGGATCAGCAAGGCTTCGGGCTCGTTAAAGCCGGTCAGATACCAAAAGTCGCTGTTCTGGCGATAAGGGTATTCACTGTCGGCGCTGCGGGTGCATTCTGGCGCAGCAAAAAAGAGCGCGGCACTACCGGGTGCCATCTGTGCCAAAACAGCCTGACGGCGACGTTGAAATTCTTGCTGGGTCATGACCTTCTCCTGAAATCGGCAATTGCGGGCATGTAGCGTGGCGAACTCTGAAATGAGCAGCCAACACAGATGCGGCTTCAAGTATGAAGGATATAGACTATCATGCGGATTGCGTAATGGGATAAGCAAGATCAATCAGGCGGTAAGAGTTCCGCCTGATTTCATCGTCGCACTTTTCGTAATGCTTATTTAGTGCAGGGTTGGTTTTTGCATTTCAGCCGCGTTTGGCTTTTCCTGTGAGAATTCGCTGTGGCACAGCATCGCTGCCATACGCACGTACTCCGCAACTTCTTCCAGAGATTGTTCCAGCTCTTCCTGATCTTCGTCTTCTTCGTAGCCTAACTGAGCAATGCTACGCAGATCGTCGATAACCTCACCGACTTCGCCTTTGATCTGGCCAAGATTTTTTTGCATCATTCCCAGACCCAGCAGGAAATGGTTCACCCAGCCGGAAAGCGCATCAGCACGATCAAACACGGTGACATCATCGCTATCCGGTAAAAGCAGTTGGAAGCCAAAACCATCATCTTCTAACGCATCACGGGTGTGCTGATAAGTTGCCTGAAGCGGCTGTGCGAGCGTTTGAGAAAATGCTTCGCCCTCGTTGGTTAGATCGTGGATCATCGTGCGCCAATTATCGTTCTGATTGCCGCCACACAGTATCCCGCTGATCAAGCCATGCATTTCAGCGGGAGTTAATCCAACGCCTTGCTGCTGCAAAGCCTGAGTAAAAACAGAATATTCGGGTACAGTAATCTCAATTGACATACGTTTTGGTCATCGTTGGCAGATAAAGTTCGTGTTATGCTACCATCAAGATCAGTCGCTATACCAGAAAAGGGCACGCTATAAGGCTTGTCATACCCAAAGTCATTGAAGTTGCATTCACATTTGCGGCTTCGTAACCCAGGGTACATGCCCAAGATAGTTGGAGTTACATCAAGTCGGCAAGCAAGTGCAGCCAACACAGATAAATCTTCAAGTATGAAGGACATGAGTCAAAAGGCTTGTATCTGCATAGCGAGGTATATATAGTTGGCGCCCGATTTAGTGACCCTCGCGGTTTTGAAACTGGCGCAAAATCTAGGCAGGAAGGTGGTATGTCTGCACAACCGGTAGATATTCAAATTTTTGGTCGTTCGTTAAGAGTTAATTGCCCGCCAGAACAACAAGAAGCGTTGAATCAGGCTGCAGAGGATCTTAATCAGCGGTTGCAAGATCTCAAAGTTCGCACTAGAGTCACAAATACAGAGCAACTGGTTTTCATCGCGGCATTAAACGTATGTCACGAACTGGCGCAAGAACGCTTGAAAACTCGCGATTATGCCTCCAATATGGAGCAAAGAATTCGCATGTTGCAGCAGACAATTGAACAAGCTCTGCTGGAACAAGGTCGCATCACTGATCGTCAGGGTGCGCAGTTCGAATAAGTGTGACTTATAGTTGTAACATGTTGGTTAGCAAGCGATTTTTAAATAAAATCGTATCAATTTAAGAAAAATGTGATAAGCTAATTAGCGTAAAGGATACAAAATTTCTCTGAGGTGTTCGTGTGCGGGCCAGTCCCCTGAGCCGATATTTAATACCTCAAGAATGCGGCGGATCCGTAATCGGTGAGCACGCTCGGTCTCCGAGAAGCCTTAAGATTGCGTCGTTGCGTTCACCTTGAACCATGGGTTCAAGGGTTACAGCCTGCTGCGGCACCTCGGAGATTCCCTTACACCAAACATCCTTAAACGGGTGTGTCATGTCCAATAATAATTCTCTCAGCATTTCTTCTTCAAATTCGGGCCAATCCCGCTCGGATATCCGCCGTTCAGTTCGCCAATTACGTAAAAATCTTAGTACTGATTTCCAACATCATGCCGCACAAGATATTGCTACACGCGTGATGGAACTACCGCGCGTTCAAAACGCACACACCGTTTCCCTGTTTCTCTCTTTCGATGGCGAGCTAAATACCAGACCGCTGATTGAACGTCTTTGGCAGGCGGGAAAATCGGTTTATCTTCCAGTCCTACATCCCTTCAGCCGCGGTAACTTACTGTTTTTACGCTATAGCGCTGAAAGCGAAATGGTTCTGAATCATTTTGGTATTGAAGAGCCACGTCTTAACGTACAGCAGGTATTACCGGTATCTCGGCTAGATATTATTTTTACCCCGCTAGTTGCGTTTGACGCCACAGGGCAAAGATTAGGCATGGGGGGCGGATTCTATGACCGAACCTTGCAGGATTGGGAAAGTGCCTACCTGCAACAATGCGGCCCGTACCCAATAGGATTGTCGCATGACTGTCAGAGAGTCGATGCGTTGCCGGTACAAGAGTGGGACGTTCCACTACCGGAAATCATCACGCCCAGTACTCACTACCGCTGGTAAGATGACAAAATTTCCCAATAAAAATGGCAGCGATTAGGCTAATGCAGATCGTTTAAGAGATCGAGATACACGGGGCTAGCACACCGCGGGGCGCTCCGGCAGCTAAAGCTGCTACGACCCCATCGGTGTACTTCCCCTAAAATCATGCTTAAGTGAACAGCATTAGGCATTAGGCTGCCATTTTTGTTAGTGCGAAGAAGATCGCGCTCAGAGATTAGTACAGCAAGCGGGCACGAATCGTCCCCGTAATTTCTTTCATGCGTAGCAACGCCGCTTCCGCGCGTTCAGTCTCGGTTTCGATATCAATAACGACATAGCCGATTTGAGCATTGGTTTGCAGATACTGCGCGGCAATGTTTACGCCCTCTTCCGCAAAAATCTGGTTAATCTGCGTCAGTACGCCAGGACGGTTTTCATGAATATGCAGTAGACGGCTGACATTTTCTTCATGCATCGGCAGAGAAACTTCAGGGAAATTCACCGCTGACAATGAAGAACCATTATCAGAATATTTCGTGAGTTTACCCGCGACTTCAGCGCCGATATTTTCCTGTGCTTCCTGCGTTGAACCGCCAATATGCGGCGTTAGCAAGACGTTATCGAATTCACACAGCGGTGAATTAAACGGATCGCTGTTGGTCGCTGGCTCCGTTGGGAACACGTCGATGGCCGCACCCGATAAATGCTTGGAAGATAACGCGTTGCACAGTGCAGGGATATCCACCACGGTGCCGCGTGATGCGTTGATAAGAATAGCGCCAGGCTTCATGAGCGCCAGCTCTTCGGCACCAATCATATCTTTGGTGGAGCGCGTTTCAGGCACATGCAATGTCACGACATCGCTCATGTTGAGCAAATCAGAGAGATGGCGTACCTGTTGCGCATTCCCCAGCGGCAGTTTGTTCTCGATATCGTAGAAGAAGACGTTCATACCAATCCCTTCCGCCAAAATACCCAGCTGAGTTC
The DNA here is from genome assembly GCF_036648275.1 of Hafnia sp. Taxonomy (NCBI): domain Bacteria; kingdom Pseudomonadati; phylum Pseudomonadota; class Gammaproteobacteria; order Enterobacterales; family Hafniaceae; genus Hafnia; species Hafnia sp. The sequence continues at coordinate 168,697 of NZ_JAVXIQ010000006.1, forward strand.
CGATATGACCGTATCCAATAATACCCAGTTTTTTACCACGCGCTTCGAAACAGCCCACCGCCTGTTTATTCCACTCACCGCGATGTGCACAGGCATTGGCCGTTGGGATGCCGCGTAACAGCAGCAACAGCTCGCCCAGCACCATTTCGGCTACCGAGCGTGTATTAGAGAACGGCGCATTAAATACCGGAATGCCACGTTTTGCCGCCGCAGTAAGATCGACCTGATTGGTACCAATGCAGAAACAGCCTACGGCAATCAATTTTTCAGCCGCAGCGAAGATATCTTCGGTCAGGTGGGTTCGGGAACGAATTCCAACGAAATGAGCATCACGAATGGACGCCTTCATCGATTCCGAGTCCAGCGCACCTTTATGATATTCGATGTTGGTGTAACCCGCTGCACGTAGATTGTCGACGGTGCTTTGATGAACCCCTTCAACTAAAAGGAACTTAATCCTGTCTTTCTCCAAAGATACTTTTGCCATGACCCGACCCTAACCCCTGTTAATTCGAACCTTAGTGTGGCCGCAACGGAAAACAAAACTCCTGCGGCATGCAGCCAACATAACAAATATTACGCATCCAGCAAGCCAACCGATTGCCTACAAGGGGGTCAGCAACGGGTTGAAAACGTTAAAAGTTGGCGAAAAATGCTACTGCTTTTCATCGTGGCAGCGTGAAAGTATCGCCAAGCGCAAATATGTGACATATGTCACCGAATTTAGGGGGTGTGATAAATAAATGGAATTCTATGTTTAAAACGAAGTTAACAAAGAGGGAGGAATAAGATAAAAAATCGCAAGGTGCTGCACATAAAAAAACAGCCCCGAAGATTCGGAGCTGCTGATTCATCATGGCGGATAACCTAAGCCGTAATGGTTTTCACGCCGTCAGCCGAGCCAACCAGTGCGACATCCGCACCACGATTCGCGAACAGGCCAACGGTGACCACACCGGCAATACCGTTAATCTGTTTCTCTAACGCAATCGCATCCATAATTTTCAGATTATGCACGTCTAAAATCACGTTGCCGTTATCGGTCAAAACGCCTTGGCGATATTCTGGCTGACCGCCTAATTTCACCAGCTCACGCGCAACGTAGGAGCGTGCCATCGGGATCACTTCTACAGGCAGCGGGAAGTTACCCAGAATATCTACCTGCTTAGAAGAATCGACGATGCAAATAAATTTCTTCGCCACGGCCGCCACGATCTTCTCGCGAGTCAGTGCCGCGCCACCGCCTTTGATCATCTGCATGTGGCCGTTGATTTCATCCGCACCATCAACATAAATATCTAACGAATCGACTTCGTTAAGATCGAAAACAGTAATACCCAAACTTTTCAGTTTCTCAGTGGAAGCATCAGAGCTTGAAACCGCGCCCTCGATCTGCCCTTTCATGGTGCCCAGCGCATCAATAAAATGCGCGGCGGTTGAGCCCGTGCCCACACCCACGATGGTGCCAGGTTTTACATACTTGAGCGCTTCCCAACCCACTGCTTTTTTCAGTTCATCTTGAGTCATTACCGAATCCTATGGACTATGCTACGAAAACGTGTGCGTATTATAGAGCAACTGCCCATAAATGGCGTGTCACAGGGCGGCTTTTTCGCCTTACGCGATCACCTTTTCCATGACAAGAGTGTATTTTCTCCTCTTGAAGGGGAAAAAATGTGGCATATTGCAGTTATTAAGATATAAAAATCATAAGAGCAGGGGACGAAGAACAACATGAAACGCCCGGACTACCGGACTTTGCAAGCACTGGATGCGGTAATACGCGAACGTGGCTTTGAGCGTGCGGCACAAAAACTCTGTATAACTCAGTCAGCGGTTTCTCAGCGAATCAAGCAGTTAGAAAACCTGTTCGGTCAGCCTCTGCTGGTTCGTACCGTCCCTCCTCGCCCAACGGAACAGGGGCAACGTTTACTGGCTTTGCTGCATCAGGTTGAGTTGCTTGAAGAGGAGTGGCTAGGCAACGATAGCAGCACCGATGGCCCTCTGTTGCTCTCTCTCGCCGTCAACGCCGATAGTTTGGCAACTTGGCTGCTGCCCGCCTTAAAACCGGTGCTGGCGGATTCACCGCTGCGCTTGAACCTTCAGGTTGAAGACGAAACCCGAACTCAGGAACGACTTCGTCGTGGTGAAGTGGTCGGCGCGGTGAGTATCCAGCCACAGCCATTACCTAGCTGTTTAGTCGACCGCCTTGGTGCTCTCGATTATCTGTTTGTAGCGTCACCGGCTTTTGCTGCACGTTATTTCCCAAATGGCGTGAATCGTTCTTCGTTGCTGAAAGCGCCAGCCGTCGCCTTTGACCACTTAGACGATATGCACCAAGCGTTCCTGCAACAGAACTTTGATCTACCGCCGGGCAGCGTACCGTGCCATATCGTCAATTCATCTGAAGCCTTTGTACAACTCGCATTGCAGGGAACCACCTGCTGTATGATCCCGCATCTTCAGATCGAAAAAGAGCTGAAAGAAGGCTCGCTGATAAACTTAACCCCCGGCATGGTTCAGCGCCGTATGCTGTATTGGCACCGCTTCGCACCAGAAAGCCGCATGATGCGTCGAGTCACCGATGCACTGCTTTCTCACGGGCACAACGTACTACGCCAAGATTAAGCCCTTCATCGTCGCTATAAAAACCATAAAAAAAGCACACCTTCAGGTGTGCTTTTTTGCTCTCTCAGCAGACGTTATTTATTCAGGCTGAAGACCACATCAACCTGATCGTCAAACTGGATCGTTTGCTGTTCATAGGTCTGCGCAGCCGATGCTTTTGGCATTGAATCAGCCGCCATATACATGCGGCTTACTGGCGCTGGCTGGTAGTTGGATACGTGATATTGAATGCTGTATACCGGACCAAGCACCACACCAAAGCCTTTGGCCAGAGACTGAGCCTGACTCACGGCATTTTTAATCGCTTCCTGACGTGCCTGTTCACGATAAGCTTCAGGCTTGGCAACGCCTAACTCAACAGAACGAATTTCATTGAGGTTAGCTTTCAATGCACCATCCAATAAACCATTCAGCTTATCCAACTGGCGCAGAGTGACTTGCACGCGGCGATCGGCACGATAGCCTTTAAGCTCACTTTTGCCGTCTTTCAGATAATCGTACTCTGGCTGAGTGCTTAAGTTAGCTGCACTGATGTCTTTTTTCTCAATACCGTTGGTATTCAGAAAATCAAAATATTTTGCCACACGCTGATCGACCTGCGTCTTGGCGCTCGCCGCATCTTTCGCTGAAGCGGTCACTTGGAAAGTCAGCGTCGCAATATCAGGAGTTGCGTCTACGCTTGATGTTCCAGAGGTCACCAGATGTGGTCCTTCTGGCATTTCAGCCGCCTGAGACAGCGCTGGCAACGCGCTTAATCCCATCACTGCAACCATCGCTAAGGCTTTTAGCTTCATGGTGTCTCCTTGTAGACATACTCGATGTTTAGTGGTTTCAACTGCCGTTATCTGGCGCTGAAAGATGAACAACATCCTGAACTAAAAACAGCGCTAACGCATTAGGAACAATCCAGAATTTTATCCACCTGCTGCCAACAACACCTTACAAATGTAGTCCATTTTTTGCCAGTTGCAGGGCAATAACCCACATTACACAGGCAACAAGAAGATTAATCACCCGCTGAGCTTTAGGCGTACTCAGCCATGGCGCTAGCCACGCGGCGAGCAATGCCAATGAAAAGAACCAAATCGCAGAAGCACTGACGGCGCCAAAAGCAAACCAACTGCGGGCGTCTGCTGCAAGCTGTCCACCTAAGCTTCCTAACACAACGAACGTATCTAAATAAACATGTGGGTTAAGCCATGTCACAGCCAGCATGGTTACTACAATCCGCCAGCGGCTTTGCTGCACCACCTTAGCCCCCGTTTGAATCTCCTCTTTCGCCATTGCCGCACGAAAAGCGCCCCAGCCATACCACAGCAAAAATGCCACCCCACCCCAAGTCACTAGCATCAACAGCAGGGGGGACTGACTCAATAAAGCGCTGCCACCAAAAATACCGCCACAGATTAAAACGATATCGCTCAGTGCGCATAAGCAAGCAATCATCAGATGATACTGACGACGGATCCCCTGACTCAAAACAAATGTGTTTTGTGGGCCCAGCGGCAAAATCATGGCTGCGCTCAAGGCAAAGCCCTGTAAGAAAACAGAAAACATGGGAAGTTCCTCGAAAATATAGCTGCGTCCCAAAGAGAGGATGGGCCGGAATGGCAGCGATATTACGCCGAGATGTTAAGAAGAGGAAATGGATGATTCTTATCGGGGATTAGAGTGGCTAATAGTGGAGGAATTTAGCGTTCTCCCCCTCCCTACCTTTTCCTTTGCCAAAGGAGAGTTATGGGGGAGAACGCTAAGGATTATTCCTGCTCAGCCTTGCGCACAGCGGCTTGATACAGATGAACATCCATCTGCGGGAATGGAATTCCAATTTTATTGGCATCCAAACCGCGTTTGAAGTTTTCCATCAGATCAAAATAGACCGGCCAGTAATTAGCATTCGTCGTCCAAGCGCGCACCACGAAATTCAGCGATGAAGCAGCCATTTCATTCAAACGAATGGTCACACCTTGGTCGTGCATAATACGTTTATCAGCGGCAACAATATCGCCTAATACTTTTTTGACCAGATCGATATCCGCATCGTAGGCTACACCAACGGTAATATCTACGCGGCGGTTTGGCTCACGGGAATAGTTGATAATATTGCCCGCAATGATTTTCCCATTAGGTACCACGATAGTTTTATTATCCGAAGTCAGCATGGTTGTAGAGAAAATCTGAACATCCTTCACGGTACCGGAAACGCCCCCCAGATCGACGAACTCTCCCGTGCGGAATGGGCGGAACAGAACCAACAGCACACCCGCAGCAAAGTTAGAAAGTGACCCTTGTAATGCCAGACCAACGGCTAAACCTGCGGCACCAATTACCGCAATAACGGAAGCCGTTTGTACACCAATACGACCTAATGCGGCGATAATAGTAAACGCCAAAATGCCGTAACGAACTAATGCAGAAAGGAAATGAGCGACGGTAAGATCAACGCCGCGCGCTTTCATTACGCGGGTAATCGTACCAGACACAATTTTGGCAATAATCGAACCGACAATGAAAATAACAATTGCAGCAACAATATTGACTGCATACTGAATTAGTAAGTCCTGATTTTTCACTAACCAGTTTCCGGCACTATTAATGCCATCGACAACGTTCAGGTCTTTCATAAACCATCCTTCCTTTAACAAATCAAAAGTAGCGCAATATGCTCAATTTATGCCGTTTTGTACGGCATGTTTGTGTAAGGTTAACGGACAATGCGTTATACGCCAACTAATCAAAGCCTAAATAGCAAAATTGGGATTAGTCGAAATAGCCATTACGAATAGCTTAGTGGTAATAAAAACACAAAAAAAAACACCCCAACGAGAACGCTAGGGTGTTTTATTCGACCATCACGCTAATCAAATTAGCGTGATGCAACAAGCATTACAGAACGTCTTTGCAGTTCAGTTCGTCAAATGCCAGTTCCAGACGAGCAATCATGCTGGTCTGAGCAGCACGCAACCAAACGCGTGGATCGTAGAATTTCTTGTTAGGTTTGTCTGCGCCTTCTGGGTTACCCAGTTGGCCCTGCAGATAGCCTTCGTTTTTCTTGTAGTAGTTCAGAATACCTTCCCATGTTGCCCACTGGGTATCGGTATCGATATTCATTTTAACTACGCCGTAGCTGACCGCTTCTTTGATTTCTGCAGCAGTAGAACCAGAACCACCGTGGAATACGAAGTTCAGGCTGTTGTGTGGCAGGTTGTGTTTCTTAGAAACGTATTCCTGAGAGTTGTGCAGGATTTTTGGCGTCAGCTGTACGTTACCTGGCTTGTATACGCCGTGTACGTTACCGAAAGAGGCAGCGATAGTGAAACGTGGGCTGATTGCGTTCAGTTTAGTGTACGCGTAATCAACGTCTTCTGGCTGAGTGTACAGCGCAGAGCTATCCATATGGCTGTTATCCACGCCATCTTCTTCGCCACCGGTGCAGCCCAGTTCGATTTCCAGCGTCATGCCCAGTTTAGACATACGGGTCAGATACTTGGAGCAGATCTCGATGTTTTCTTCCAGAGACTCTTCAGACAGATCGATCATGTGAGAAGAGAACAGTGGTTTGCCAGTAGCGGCGAAATGTTTTTCACCCGCGTCCAACAGGCCGTCTAACCATGGCAGCAGTTTCTTAGCGCAGTGGTCAGTATGCAAGATTACTGGAACACCGTAGTGTTCAGCCATCTGATGTACATGATGCGCACCAGAGATAGCACCCAGAATTGCAGCACCCTGAGGAACGTCGGTTTTCACGCCTTTACCAGCGATAAATGCAGCACCGCCGTTTGAGAACTGAACGATAACCGGAGCACGTACTTTAGAAGCCGCTTCCATTACCGCATTGATTGAGTCTGTACCAACACAGTTAACTGCAGGCAATGCGAAATTGTTTTCTTTAGCGATCTGGAAAACTTTCTGAACATCATCACCAGTGATGACACCCGGTTTAACAAAATCAAAAATTTTAGACATGTTACGTCGTCCTGTTTCGTGGGCCGTAAGTAAAAAATAAATCGTTTTCAGCTACTTGTTACACGCTTATCACGAATATCGTCATAGAGCGCCGTGTATCCAAATAGATAGAACAACGGGAGGCTCGGCCTCCCGTTACGGTTCATTACTGCTTAGCACGTTCTTCCAACATTACTACCGCTGGCAATTTTTTGCCTTCAACGAATTCTAAGAATGCGCCGCCGCCAGTAGAGATGTAGGAAATTTTGTCTGCGATACCGAACAGATCGATAGCCGCCAGAGTATCACCGCCGCCTGCGATAGAGAATGCTTCGCTATCAGCGATTGCTTGAGCAACGATCTCGGTGCCTTTACGGAAGTTAGGGAACTCGAACACGCCTACTGGGCCGTTCCACAGAATGGTTTTCGCATTCTTCAGAATTTCAGCCAGCTGATGTGCTGAAGCATCGCCTAGATCCAGAATCTGTTCGTCATCTTTAATGTCGTTTACAGATTTCAGCGTTGCAGCCGCAGTTTCAGAGAACTCGGTAGCAACACGTACGTCGGTAGGTACTGGGATATTGCAGGTAGTCAGCAGTTTTTTAGCTTCATCAACCAGATCCGCTTCGTACAGTGATTTACCTACGTTGTGGCCTTGAGCAGCAACGAAGGTGTTCGCGATACCACCACCAACAATCAGCTGGTCAGCGATTTTAGACAGAGAGTCCAGAACGGTCAGTTTGGTAGAAACTTTTGAACCACCAACGATAGCAACCATTGGGCGTGCTGGGTTACCCAGCGCTTTGCCCAGTGCTTCCAGCTCTGCAGACAGCAGAGGACCCGCACATGCGATAGGTGCAAATTTACCTACGCCGTGGGTTGAAGCCTGTGCACGGTGTGCAGTACCGAATGCGTCCATGACGTAAACGTCACACAGCGCAGCGTATTTTTTAGACAGGGTTTCGTCGTCTTTCTTTTCGCCTTTGTTGAAGCGAACGTTTTCCAGAACAACCAGTTCACCTTCTGCAACGTCAACACCGTCCAGATAGTCTTTAGCCAGACGAACTGGAGACTTCAGGTGGTCTTTCAGATAGTTAACAACCGGCAGCAGAGAGTACTCTTCGTTGTATTCGCCTTCGGTAGGACGACCCAGATGGGAAGTAACCATAACACGAGCGCCCTGTTTCAGAGCAGCTTCGATAGTTGGCAGAGACGCACGGATACGCGCATCAGAAGTCACTTTGCCTTCTTTAACTGGAACGTTCAGATCTGAACGGATCAGGACACGTTTACCAGCCAAATCCAAATCGGTCATCTTAATTACAGACATGGTGAACCCTCTCGTTGATTCTCTTAAAGTTGCTTGACCGTCACAGCAGCACAGGCCGCTGTGCCGTACTGGAAACCGCTTGGAACATTGCCAGCGTTGTATCTAACATACGATTGGCAAAACCCCATTCGTTGTCACACCAGACCAACGTTTTTATCAAGTGTTGACCGCTGACGCGCGTCTGCGTGCCATCAACAATGGCACTGTGCGGGTCGTGATTAAAATCGGTCGAAACCAGTGGTAATTCTGTATAGTCAACTATACCACGAAATGAGGTGCTTGCTGCCTTTTGCAGTAGGTGGTTGACATCACTCACCTTTACTGCGGCCTGCACGCTAACGCTCAAATCGATTGCCGTCACGTTAATCGTCGGCACTCGCACTGAAATCGCCTCAAAGCGATCGCAGAACTTAGGAAATATGCGGGTGATACCAGCCGCTAACTTCGTGTCGACGGGAATTATCGACTGGCTGGCGGCACGCGTCCGACGCAGGTCGGAATGGTACGCATCTATCACCGGCTGATCGTTCATTGATGAGTGAATCGTGGTAACCGTACCTGATTCAATCCCAAACGCATCATCGAGCAATTTAATGACAGGGATAATGCAGTTAGTCGTGCAAGATGCGTTAGACACAATGTGGTGTTCTGGCTGCAATTCCTGCTGGTTTACACCGTAGACTACGGTTGCATCAAGATCGTGACTGCCTGGGTGGGAGAACAAAACTTTTTTGGCCCCCGCCATAATATGAGCTTCACCATCGGCTCGACTGCCATAAACACCGCTACAGTCGAGTACGATATCCACACCCAGTTCACGCCACGGTAAATCTGCAATCTGCTTCTCATGCAGCAGACGAATTGTGTCATCGCCCACCCACATCGTATCCCGTTCCTGACGGACATCCCAAGCAAAGCGCCCATGGCTGGAATCGTATTTCAATAAATGAGCCATGCCTTCCGCATTTGCCAATTCATTTATCGCTACCACGGACATCTCTACTCTACGGCCAGATTCGTATAACGCGCGTAATACGCTGCGTCCGATTCGGCCAAAACCGTTTATTGCGATGCGAATAGTCATATCACTCCCTGCGCCAAACGCAGTTTAAAACGAAAGTTTTAAGGCAAGAGCATAGAGTAATCCAGCATCGAAAACGATGGAAATCCCGCTGTCACATAATCTCGATAATTGATGTTTCATCAATCAACTGAAACGCTTCAGCCAAGAATAAACCAAAGGCTCAATAAAAGAAATAACCGCAATAAAATGGGCGTTATGCCTCGCTTTCTTTCGCTTAAAATGTGCTATAGCTCACAAATTATGGGCATTAAAGCCCATCGTTAAGCATAAAAAAACGGGACTGCCCTGCGGCAATCCCGTTTTTATCAGCGATGGCTACCGAATTACTTCAGCAGCGCTTTCGCTTTAGCTACGACGTTGTCTACGGTGAAGCCAAACTCTTTGAACAACAGCTCAGCTGGCGCAGATTCGCCGAAGGTAGTCATACCGACCACGGCACCGTTCAGACCAACATACTTGTACCAGAAGTCAGCGATACCGGCTTCAACGGCAACGCGAGCGCTAACTGCCGCTGGCAGTACGGACTCACGGTATGCAGCGTCTTGCTTGTCGAAGACTTCAGTTGCAGGCATTGAAACAACGCGAACTTTACGACCTTCTGCGGTCAGCTGATCTGCAGCGTTCACAGCCAGTTCAACTTCAGAACCGGTCGCAATGAAGATAAGCTCTGGCTGACCAGCGCAATCTTTCAAGATGTAACCACCGCGAGAGATGTTAGCCACCTGCTCTGGAGTACGATCCATCTGAGCCAGATTCTGACGCGAGAAGATCAGCGCAGATGGGCCATCGTTACGCTGAATAGCGAACTGCCATGCAACCGCAGATTCAACCTGGTCACATGGACGCCATGTGTTCATGTTTGGTGTCACACGCAGGCTAGCCATCTGCTCAACCGGCTGGTGAGTTGGGCCATCTTCACCCAGACCGATAGAGTCATGGGTATAAACGAAGATATTACGGATTTTCATCAGCGCAGCCATGCGAACGGCGTTGCGTGCATACTCCATAAACATCAGGAAGGTTGCGCCGTATGGCAGGAAACCGCCGTGCAGAGCAATACCGTTCATGATGGCTGACATACCGAATTCACGTACACCGTAATGGATGTAATTACCGGCCAGATCTTCGTTCAACGGCTTAGAACCAGACCACATAGTCAGGTTGCTTGGTGCCAAGTCAGCAGAACCACCCAGGAATTCAGGCAGCACTTTACCGAAAGCTTCCAGCGCGTTTTGAGACGCTTTACGGCTAGCGATTTTCGCTGGGTTAGCTTGCAGGTGATCGATGAATTTCTTGGATTCTTCAGCCCAGTTAGCTGGCAGTTCACCGCTTACGCGACGTTTGAACTCAGCAGCCAGTTCAGGGAATGCAGCCTGATAAGCAGCAAATTTCTTATCCCAAGCGCTTTCTTTCGCTTTGCCCGCTTCTTTCGCATCCCACTGAGAATAGATTTCCTGAGGGATTTCAAACGGAGCGTAGTTCCAACCCAGCGCTTTACGGGTTGCTTCAATTTCAGCGGCACCCAGTGGGGCACCGTGCGCTTCGTGAGAACCTGCTTTGTTTGGTGAACCGAAACCGATAGTGGTTTTGCACATCAGCAGAGATGGCTTGTCGGTCACTTTACGTGCGTCTTCGATAGCCGCTTTGATTGCGTCGCTGTTGTGGCCATCTACGCCACGGATAACGTGCCAGCCGTAAGCTTCAAAACGCTCAGCGGTGTTATCGGTGAACCAGCCCTCAACGTGACCATCGATAGAAATACCGTTGTCATCATAGAACGCAGTCAGTTTGCCCAGCTTCAAGGTACCCGCCAAAGAGCAAACTTCGTGAGAGATGCCTTCCATCATGCAGCCATCACCCAAGAACGCATAGGTGTGGTGATTCACGATATCGTGACCAGGACGGTTAAACTGCGCGGCCAAAGAACGTTCAGCAATTGCCATACCCACCGCATTCGCGATGCCCTGACCCAGTGGGCCAGTGGTGGTTTCTACGCCTGGGGTATAGCCGTATTCTGGGTGACCTGGAGTTTTAGAATGCAACTGACGGAAGTTTTCCAGCTCGGTGATTGGCAGGTCATAGCCAGTGAGGTGCAACAGGCTATAAATCAACATAGAGCCATGGCCGTTAGAAAGCACAAAGCGGTCACGATCGGCCCAATTTGGATTGGTCGGGTTGTGATTCATGTAATCGCGCCACAGGACTTCCGCGATATCAGCCATACCCATAGGGGCACCTGGGTGACCAGAATTGGCTTTCTGCACAGCGTCCATACTGAGTGCACGGATCGCATTGGCAAGCTCTTTACGAGAGGACATGTTCTACTCCAAGTCGGATTTAAAGAAACAGGGTTCGGGGTATTTTCTCAGACTACGTATGAAAACAGCAATCCCTAAGGCTAAATGAGTCGATGATGTCTCATTATATTTCTCTTAATAGCAGATTAATCCGCTTTCATACGGGGTCTGTATAGACAGAATACATACTCAATGACAGCACAATTGGCGCTGGATACACTACCACAGATCGTCATTCAATCTCTGGAAAGACTGCACCCAAGGAAAATAACATGAACAAAATAACACTTCCTCTTATTGCTCTAACAGCCTCTGCCTTCCTCAGCGGCTGTCAAAACATGAATACTGAAGGACTGATGCAGTCTGGCGCGCAGGCCTTTCAGGCCGCAACGCTATCTGATGCTCAAGTTAAGGCCCTGAGTGAACAGTCTTGCGCGGAAATGGACAGCAAGAACCAAATCGCCCCTGCGGATAGCACCTATGCCAAACGTCTGGCGACCATTTCAAAAGCGCTGGGCAGCGATATCAATGGTACCCCAGTCAACTATAAAGTCTACGTGACGAAAGACGTCAACGCGTGGGCGATGGCTAACGGCTGCGTGCGTGTCTACAGCGGACTTATGGACATGATGAATGACAACGAAGTCGAAGGCGTGCTTGGGCATGAAATGGGCCACGTTGCATTAGGCCATTCACGTAAAGCGATGCAGGTGGCTTATGCCACCACGGCTGCACGTACCGCCATTGCCGCCAGCAGCGGTATCGGCGCTGAGCTATCCCAATCACAGCTCGCCGATCTGGGAGAAAAACTGGTGAATTCACAGTTCTCGCAAAAACAAGAAAGCGAAGCCGATGACTACTCTTTCGATCTGCTTAAAAAGCGCGGAATCAACCCGATTGGGCTAGCCACCAGCTTCGACAAACTGGCCTCTCAGGAAGCAGGGCGTCAAAGCAGCATGTTTGACGACCACCCATCTTCTCAGGCTCGTGCTCAGCACATTCGCGATCGCATCGCCGCAGAGCAATAATAAACTCAGGCTCCGAAATCATTTCGGAGCCATTTTTCACCTCATTCCCGCCCACGAAATTGCGTCTATTTTAATCGTAAATTAACTACTTCCAGCGTCTACCCAATGATAGTCTCAGCCGATTTTACTGTATAAAAATCATATAATTAACCTATCATTTGTCAACGAAAGATAAAGATAATGAACATTAAAACGCTTATTGCGATAGCAATCGCATCAGCCGCATTAACCGGCTGTGAGAATATTAATACCCAAATGGCCGCGCAGTCTGGCGTGCAAGCGATTCAGGCCGCAACGCTCAGCGATGCAGACGCAAGATCCCTCGCTAATCAATCCTGTAAGGAGTTGGATAGCCAAAGCCAAATCGCCAGCAGCAAAAGCAAATACACCAAACGCTTAAACAAAATTGCGAAGGCGATGGGTAACAACATCAATGGGCTACCGGTCAACTACAAGGTGTACATGACCGATGACATCAATGCGTTCGCGATGGCGAACGGCTGTATCCGCGTATACAGCAGCCTGATGGACATGATGACCGACGATGAAATCGAAGGCGTGTTAGGCCATGAAATGGGGCACGTGGCACTCGGTCACAGCCTGAAAGCCATGAAGGTTGCTTATGGCACCATCGCGGCAAGAACAGCGGTAGCTTCCACCAGCGGCGTGGCCGCCGAGCTATCACAAACGCAGTTAGCCGATCTGGGAGAAGCGCTGATCAACTCGCAGTTCTCACAGCATCAGGAATCTGAAGCCGATGACTTCTCTTATGATTTCCTGAAAAAGCACAAGCTGAACACGCTGGGGCTGGCAACCAGCTTTGAGAAACTGGCTGAGCTCGACGGTGGCCGCAAAGGCAGCATGTTCGATTCTCACCCACCATCAACCGAACGCGCACAGCATATCCGCGATCGTATCGCTGCAGACAAATAAGAACTGACGCATAAAAAAACCGCAGCTTTTCTTTGGCTGCGGTTTTTATTTAGCGAACACAACAAAACGAATTAGTCGTCTGCTTTCTCGCCTTTCGCTTCTTTGGCTTCGATTTCACGATACCAGCGCGGGTGATGCTTACGCGCCCAGCGACGGCTGACTTTACCTTCCACCATGCCTTTGATCGATCCCTTAACCCAGAATGCCATATACATATGGATCAGGATCGCGTGGATCAGCACGATAGCCGCAGCCGCATGGATCAGCAGCGAATAGCGCACCATTTCGATCGGGAAGTGCTGGGCAAAATACGGACGCCAGATAATGATGCCGGTAACCAGCAACACGAAAATCAGGCTCATGATGCTCCAGAACATCATTTTCTGACCGGCGTTATATTTACCCACATCAGCAACTTCGTGCTCATTGCCTTTGAGCACTTCAACGATGTTCACCACCCACGGCACGTCTTCACGTTCAGGAATGTTGTGCTTCACAAAACGGAAGAACATGAACATTAGCGCCACAAAAATCAGCACGCCAAAGAATGGGTGCATGATGCGCCCCATCTGCGGTGTACCAAACGTTTGTGTCAGCCACTGCAACGTTGGGAAGAACAGCGCGATGCCAGATAGCGAAACCAAGAAGAAGCAAATTACCACCGTCCAATGACAGGCACGGTCGATGAATTTGGTACGAACTATCATTTTACTTTTACTCATGATGGTTCCCCTTCTCGTCATCACCTTCTTCTTCGTCGCTCACTTCTTTGTTCGGGCCTACGCCAATGTAGTGATAAATCAAACCGGCAAAGGTCGCGATAAATCCAGCGACGGACAGCGGCTTCAATACCCCTTTCCACAAACCAACCGCCATATCGATCTTCGGATCTTTCGGCAGGTTGTGATAAAGCTCTGGCTTATCCGCATGATGCAGAACATACATCACGTGAGTGCCGCCAACGCCTTCAGGGTTATAAATACCCGCATGCTCAAAGCCACGTTTTTTCAGCTTCTCAACGCGCTCGCTCGCCACTTCCAGCATCTCTTTCTTGCTGCCGAAATGAATCGCACCGGTCGGACACGTTTTCACACAGGCGGGTTCTTGTCCCACGCTCACGCGGTCAACGCACAGCGTGCATTTGTACACGCGGTTGTCGTCTGGATTTAAGCGAGGAATGTTGAACGGACAACCTGCGATGCAGTAGCCGCAGCCGATACAGTGCTCAGACTGGAAATCTACAATGCCGTTTGCATACTGAATGATTGCGCCAGCCGACGGGCATGCCTTCAGGCAGCCCGGATCGGAACAGTGCATGCAGCCATCCTTACGGATGAGCCACTCCAGTTTGCCGTTTTGCTCGACTTCCGAGAAACGCATCAGCGTCCAAGATTTAGCGCTCAAATCGGCAGGGTTATCGTAAACCCCAACGCAGTGCCCTACCTCGTCACGGATATCGTTCCACTCAGAACAGGCTACCTGACAGGCTTTACAGCCAATACAGGTAGACACGTCGATAAGCTTAGCCACTTCTTCTTTGTAGTCGCGAGCCTGCGGCGGCGGCGTTAAGGCATTAGTCGCCGAACGCTTAATAATGTCTTGTGATTGCATGGACATAAGTTCGGCTCCTTATACCTTTTCCACGTTAACTAAAAACGCCTTGTACTCTGGCGTTTGCGAGTTAGCGTCGCCAACGAACGGAGTCAGGGTGTTGGCGATAAAGCCTTTGCGTGCCACGCCTTCAAAGCCCCAGTGAATTGGAATACCCACGGTATCCACTTCCTGACCATTGACCTGCAAGGTACGCAGACGGCGAGTCACCACCGCTTTCGCTTTGATAAAGCCGCGTTTGCTGCTGACTTTCACCGTATCACCGTGCTCAATGCCCTTCGCTTTAGCCAAACCTTCGCTGATCTCCACGAACTGTTCAGGCTGAACGATGGCGTTAAGACGCGCATGCTTCGTCCACGTGTGGAAATGCTCGGTCAGACGATACGTGGTACCGACGTAAGGGAACTCAGTCTTGTTGCCCATACGTTTGGCATCCGCCTCATACAAACGCGCCGCCGGATTGGAGATAACGTTTGGATGCAGTGGGTTGGTACCCAACGGTGTTTCAAACGGCTCGTAGTGCTCAGGGAATGGCCCTTCCGCCATCTTGTCGATGGCAAACAGACGACCCAAGCCTTCCGGCTGCATGATAAACGGCCCGACGCCGCTGCCCGGTGCGGCGGTGTTGTAGTCTGGAATATCGTTTCCGACCCACTTACTGCCATTCCATTCGATCAGCATGCGCTTAGGATCCCACGGTTTACCCATTGGATCTGCCGACGCACGGTTATAAATAATGCGGCGGTTCAGCGGCCATGCCCAAGCCCAGCCCAAGGTATTACCTAAGCCGGACGGATCGCTGTTATCACGGTTCGCCATCTGGTTGCCCTTGCTGGTCCAGCTACCGGCATAAATCCAGCAGGCGCTTGCCGTGGTGCCGTCATCGCGCAGATGAGCAAAGGTATCCAGCAACTGACCTTTCTTGGCTAACAACGTGCCGTTAGCGTCGTACAAATCGGCCAACGCATAACCGTTGTTTTCTTTCGCCACTTCTTCAGATTCAGGATGATCTGGCTGCTCATAGCCCCAGCCCATTTTCAGTAACGGCTCAACGCCTTTACCGCCTTCATTCTGATACATGGTGCGCAGGCGATGGTACAGACCGGCAAGAATTTCGCCGTCGTTACGCGCTTCACCTGGGGCGTCAGCGCCTTTCCAGTGCCATTGCAGCCAACGGCCTGAGTTTGCAATCGAACCATCTTCTTCTGCGAAGCAGGTTGAAGGTAGACGGAAGACTTCAGTCTGGATCGATGCCGTATCAACCTCGTTCATCTCACCGTGGTTTTGCCAGAAGTTTGAAGTTTCTGTCACCAACGGATCGATAATCACCAGATATTTCAGCTTAGAAAGCGACTCAACGACCTTATTTTTATCTGGGAATGACGCCACCGGGTTAAAGCCTTGGCAGATATAGCCAGTAACTTTGCCCTGATCCATCATCTGGAAGTACTTCATCACGTCGTAGGACTGATCCCACTTCGGCAGCCAATCAAAGCCCCAGTTATTTTCTTTCTGCGCATCGTCACCATAGAAAGCCTTCATCAAGCTGACGAAGAATTTCGGGTAATTGCCCCAATAGTTAACCTGACCCGGCAGCGTCGCTTTTGGCGTATTGGCTGCGAGATAAGTTTCTAGATTGGTGTGCTTTTCTGATGGCAGCGTCAAATAGCCCGGCAGGCTGGTAGACAGCAAACCAAGATCGGTAAGACCCTGAATATTAGAGTGACCACGTAAGGCGTTAACACCACCACCGGCCATCCCCATATTGCCTAACAGCAACTGGATCATCGCCATGGTACGGATGTTCTGCGCACCCACTGTGTGCTGAGTCCAACCCAATGCATACAGGAACGTCGTTGTACGATCGGCTGCGCTGGTTGACGCTAAGACTTCGCAGACTTTCAGGAAATCCGCCTGCGGCGTACCACAGATGTTTTCCACCACGTCTGGCGTATAGCGGCTCACGTGCGCTTTTAGCAGATTCCACACGCAGCGCGGATGCTGCAAAGTGTCGTCACGTTTAGCATAACCATTTTCGTCGAACTGGTAGTTCCACGTGGTTTTGTCGTACTGACGTTTAGATTCGTCATAGCCGCTGAACAAACCGTCTTCAAACGTAAAATCATCCCGCACCAGCAGGCTGGCGTTGGTATAGTTTTTAACGTATTCAGCGTTAATTTTGTTGTTAGAAATCAGGTACAGCAAAACGCCCGACAAGAAGGTAATGTCGGTACCAGAGCGGATCGGCGCATAAATATCCGCAACCGAAGCGGTGCGGGTAAAGCGCGGATCGACCACAATCAGCGTGGCGTCATTGTTGTTTTTGGCTTCCATCGCCCAGCGGAATCCAACCGGATGCGCTTCAGCGGCGTTGCCACCCATCACCATAACTACGTTGGCGTTTTTGATATCAACCCAGTGGTTGGTCATCGCACCGCGACCAAATGTTGGAGCAAGACTTGCTACCGTTGGTCCGTGTCAGACGCGCGCTTGGTTATCAACCGCCAACATGCCCAGTGAACGGGCGAATTTTTGCGTGAGCATACCGGTTTCATTGCTGGCCGCAGAGGCGCACAACATACCGGTTGAAAGCCAGCGGTTAACCGTGACGCCTTCGGCGTTTGTCGTTTCAAAATTCTTATCACGGTCGTTTTTCATCAGCTTGGCGATGCGCTCAAAAGCATCGTCCCAGCTAATGCGCTGCCATTTATCAGAGCCTGGCGCACGGTATTCTGGGTAACGAAGACGATTTTCACTGTGGATATAATCCAGCAGGCCAGCACCTTTCGGGCAAAGTGCGCCACGGTTTACCGGATGATCCGGGTCCCCTTCAATGTGAAAAATCGTTGATTTCGCGTTCTTGGCACCATCGCCAAGGCTATACATCAATAACCCACAGCCAACAGAACAATAGGTACAGGAGTTACGGGTTTCTTTTGCACGCAGCAACTTATAGTTACGTGACTCCGCCAGCGCCATAGTAGGAGTAAATCCTAAAACTGCCGCTGTTGTACCAGCCATCCCGCCGGCGCAGATTCTAAAAAACTGTCTGCGACTGACGTCCATTGCCATCCTCATTGCTTCAATGATGTTTTTGTCAGCGGCAAACTAACAGTTACAACCCTGCTCATATTGAGTCAAATCAAAAAATAGAACTATTCACTCAATATTTACCCCTTAATAAGTAGAAAGGGTAACGTTTCGTTAACTCTTGTGGCACACAGAATAAGGATTTGTAGGATTTATCTGCAATCAGGTAGTCATTCAAAAAATTAGATTAAAAAAGTGATTATTGGTGTAAATAGATAAAAAAGAATGAATAGATATAACATTCAATAATTGGGAGAACAGGCTTTCTTAAGTTTGAATTATGCGGCTTTACACATTTTTTACTCTATCCCGATGACGTTTTACCCAACCTTTATAACGATCGTCTTATTCTGGCTTTATCGCATGAGTATCTATACAGATGAGGCGAAAATCATGTGCAAAATTATTACGCTGCAGCCCATGCATTATTCCCAAATACTGTGCCAACAGTCTCACAGGATTGGTGAGTCGGTTTTTGCCTCCACCAGCCGTCCCATCAATATGAAAATCTATTTGCTGTTGGCCAAAAAAATTAGCTATCCATAACGAAAAAAGGCGACCCGAAGGTCGCCTTGATATCAGCAAAAACGCGAGGATTACTCGCCTTTTTTATCTGCCTGAATGTAGAGCATTTCCAGCGCCAGCGTTGCAGCTGCCAGCGCGGTGATTTCAGATTGATCGTAAGCCGGAGCGACTTCCACCACGTCCATACCGACGATATTAAGATCCTTCAGGCCACGCACCAGTTTGAGCGCACGATCAGAAGTCAGTCCGCCAATAACAGGAGTACCGGTACCTGGTGCAAAAGCAGGATCCAAACAGTCGATATCAAAGGTCAGATAGACCGGCATATCGCCGACGATCTGTTTGATCTGCGCTAACACATCATCTACGCCACGATCGTTCACCTGTGCGGCATCCAACACGGTAAAACCATTATCGTGATCGAATTCAGTACGAATACCGATCTGTACCGAATGATTTGGATCGATCAGGCCTTCATTCGGCGCATGGAAGAACATCGTACCGTGATCGAATTTGCTGCCGTTAGCATAGGTGTCGGTATGCGCATCAAAATGCACCAGCGCCATCTTGCCAAAATGCTTAGCATGCGCACGCAACAATGGCAGAGTCACAAAGTGGTCACCGCCGAAAGTCAAACAACGCTTACCGGATTCCAGCAGCTTTTCGGTATGAGCCTGCAAAGAATCACTCATATCCTGCGCGTCACCGAAATTAAATACTACGTCGCCACAGTCAACCACGTTTAAGCGATCGCGCAGATCGAAGTTCCACGGCCAGCGGTTGCCTTCCCACGCCAGATTAGTGGAGACCTGACGAATTGCCGCTGGGCCATGACGCCCACCAGCACGACCTGAAGTCGCCATATCGAAAGGTACACCGGTGATAACCCAATCAGCATCGCTGTCGTATGGCTGGAAATTCAGCGGAAAACGCAGGAAGCCAAAGGCGTTAGAAACCAGTGAGTTATCGGGTTTATTGCCCAGGGTGCTCATAATCAATCCTCGTAAAAGGCCGCAGTTATCGCTGGCCGAAGTCAAAGTACCGATGAAAAAAAATCCCTTCCGCGTCGTTAGCCCGACGAGAAAGGGATTCATTGTTCGCTTTAAAAGCTGCTGTAGACGATTATCGCCGTAAAATTTCGACTCTTCAAGCCTGATGTGAACTCTCGCTCACCACATCCAGAAAACGTTTTATCTCTATCAGCTGCTCTGGATTGTATCGACAGGTTCCCACTTCAATTTTGGGTTTGTTACGTCCGTGGAAATCACTGCCGCAGGTCACATAAGCGCCCTGCTCCAAGGCAAAATCATATAAGCGCTGCGCCAGTTCATCATCATGGTAGCTGGAGAACACTTCAATTCCCGCTACGCCAGATTCCAGCATTTGCTCGAGTATCGCCTCGTGATCTTCTTTCACGTTGGCCCCAATATGCGCAATAACGGGAATACCGCCGTTATCACGGATCAAATCCGCCATCTCTTCCAGAGCCGGATAGGTCACAGGCTGATAGCAGGCCTTACCGAGGCCGAAAAAATCCCAGTAAAAGTTGATTAATGGCATATCGGCGCGCGCACCACCGGAGCGGTACGGCAGCAATAGTGGATTATTGGCATTGCGCTCATCTTCAAGAATAGCCTCGCCCATTTGCTCTTCCTGAGGCAAACGGTCATTCGCCAGCCGCGCTAAATGCTCGTCATCAATAAAGAAACCGAACTCACGGAGCTTCGCCAACTTCACGGGCACCAGCTCACGCTGAATATCGTTGAAGTTTTCATATACCTGCGTGAAATCATCCGATGGCGTAAAGCCATAGCCGAGCAAATGAAAGTTACGTCCTTGGAAGGTACAGTCGATTTCAATGCCAGAAATGATATTCAGCGCATCACTTCGCCACTTTTCAGATTCAGCAAATGAAAACGCCGAATTGTGATCGGTTATCGCCAGCGTGGTAACGCCTTCACGAACGCAGCGAGCAATCAGTTCTGCAACCGGATAATCTGCGTCATCACTATGATGCGAGTGCATATGCAGGTCGACTTTTTCCATGTGAATACTCCCATTCTTCAGATCGGTATAATTTCTCACTATACATCAGCCACAAAAAAGGGTGCCGAAGCACCCTTACACTTTGTGATCTCGATGTCTGTTAGATCAACCGATCACTCATCTTCAAGATAGGTATACCCGTAGAGACCAGACTCAAATTCATCCAAGAACTGGGTTTGTAGCTCAGCGTCGAGATCCGTTTTGCGGACCTGATCGCGGAAGCGGGTCAACAATACTTCAGGATCGAGCTGAACATATTCCAGCATCTCGGCAACCGTATTGCCTTCGTCCGAGTCTTGCACCTCAACGCTGCCATCTTCAAAGACAAAGACGTCAACCGAAGCCGTATCCCCGAACAGATTGTGCATGTTGCCCAGAATCTCTTGATACGCCCCCACCATGAAGAAACCAATCAGCGGCGGATTTTCTGGATCGTACTGCGGCATCGGCATCGTCGTTGCGATCCCATCGCCGTCGATGTAGTGATCGATGGCACCATCTGAGTCACAGGTAATATCCAGCAGCACCGCACGACGCTCAGGCGCCTGATCCAAACCGCTCAATGGCAGAACAGGGAATAACTGATCGATCCCCCACGCATCAGGCATTGACTGGAACAGTGAGAAGTTCACATACAGCTTGTCAGCCATACGCTCTTGCAGTTCATCAATGATCGGACGGTGTGCGCGATTGCTTGGATCAAGATGTTCTTGGATCTGGCTACAGATCGTCAGATATTGCTGCTCAGCCCATGCACGCTGAGTAAGATCCAAAATACCGTGCGCATACTGGCTGTGCACGTCGTTCAGATCGAGCTGGCTATCGTGCAACCATTCACGCAATGAACGCTTGGTATCAGAATCCTGCATCTCTTCCCATGTAGACCACAGGCTTTGCAGCGCACGAGGTGCATCTTCAGCCGGAGCCACAGGCGCGTGGAATTCATTACGTTCAACGCCAATCACATTGGAAACCAGCACCGTATGATGCGCCGTTACCGCACGACCGGACTCCGTGATCACCGTCGGATGCGGCAAACCATGCTCATTACAGGCATCACCGATACCCCAAATGACGTTGTTCGCGTATTCGTTCAGGCCATAGTTCACCGAGCAATCAGACTGAGAACGCGTTCCTTCGTAGTCCACGCCCAAGCCGCCGCCGACGTCAAAGCACTGGATGTTCACGCCCAGCTTATGTAACTCAACGTAGAAACGTGCAGATTCGCGCACGCCGGTGGCGATATCGCGAATGTTCGCCAACTGAGAACCTAAATGGAAATGCAGCAGCTGCAGGCTATCTAAACGACCCGCTTCACGCAGGGTTTCAACCAGTTGCAACACTTGCGTTGCCGCCAAGCCAAATTTAGATTTCTCACCGCCGCTCGACTGCCATTTACCGGAGCCTTGCGAAGATAAGCGTGCACGCACGCCAAGGCGGGGCACCACGTTCAGGCGCTCGGCTTCTTCCATCACCAGCTTGATTTCAGACATCTTCTCGATAACCAGATACACCTTGTGACCCAGTTTTTCGCCGATCAATGCCAAGCGGATGTATTCACGATCTTTATAGCCGTTACACACAATCACGGAACGCGTCATACCGGCATGAGCCAGCACCGCCATCAACTCCGCTTTCGAACCTGCTTCTAAACCTAAGGGCTCGCCAGAATTCACTAACGACTCAATGACGCGACGATGCTGGTTTACCTTAATCGGATAAACCAAGAAGTAGCCGCCCTCATAGCCGAAAGATTCACGCGCACGCTTAAACGCTGCGTTAATTGAACGCAGGCGATGTTGCAGGATCTGCGGGAAACAGAACAGCGCAGGCAAACGCTGGTTGCTCTCTTTTTGCAGCTTCTCTACCAGTTGCGTCAGATCGACGCGCGCTTCTGGGACGTCGGGATCTGGACAAACTGAAATATGACCTAACTCGTTGACGTCATAATAGTTGCCACCCCAGTAGGCGACGTTATAAGTACTCAGCATTTTGCTGGCATTACGATCATTCATGGCAACCTCCTGCATAGAACGCAATTGATGGTTTCCGGCCGCTTCCTGCGGACGTTGGCGAAGTTCGTTAGACATGACGAACTCCTTGTGCACTGTCGTGGCAAATAATGGAATTATTCACAGCACGGTTATTCACTATCGCAGCAACATCTGCGCTTAACAACCCACACGCCGGGATTTTTGGCGTGACCACAAAGCTCAGCACCGGACAAAATGCCGGACTGATATAAGTATAAGAGCAAAACACGTCGCTAACTCCGTGGGTCGGGGAGTGCATTCTTGAATGCAGGATAAACCCCAATGAAAATTCGCCTGCGCGTTGTTTGGTAGCAATACCACGCCGCAGGTTACCCTTGTTCAGTCATCAGTTGCCGCTATCGGCGTAAGAATCCTGAGTCGCGCCCCATCTTCACCAAAGTGGTGAATAACATCGGGAAAATGCGAGAAATGCAGATAAATAGGAAGGAAGGCGCAAAGCGCGGAACAGCGGAGCGCCATGAAGACGCAGAATATTGCCGGAAGCAATAATGTGAAACGCGACAGTTGTCGCTGAGATGTTCGTGCGGATCATTACCTGAACCACCTCCATGCCTGCGGCTAAAATAACGCGCAGATCCAAAAAGTTAACAGTGTGTTGAGACTGACAGTATGAGCAACAACTCATACCCTCCTCGGCCGGAAGTGAGACACATAGCCGCCCCTTATCACTTGTATTTTCAGCAAGTTATCCAAAAATCCCTGCTGTTAACACATTTTAGCGATTCGGTTAAAGCGTCATGCACCGGTAAGCCGCGCGCAGTTTATACAATCAACAGCTAGAAATTGCAAAATGAAATTTTGCTAAAAACTGTTTCTGTGCGTTTACGCAGGTGTAAAAGAACGGGCTGTATAGAAAAAAATACTCCTTTGCGGACATAAAGTGACAAAAAGACTAGAAAACTACGACGGGTCTGTCTTAAAATAGCCGTCCAGATGTTAATCCATCTATACTTATTGACTGATAAACTGCTGAACGGCTTTGCCTGAGGGGCGTTGCAGGATGCATCAGGCACCAGAGCTAGCCACAAGCTAGATACTGATGTACATACCCCAGCATTACGCAGTGACTTTAAACCCGTCTTTTAAAGGTAAAGAACACCATGGCTAAACACCTTTTCACGTCTGAATCAGTGTCCGAAGGGCATCCTGATAAGATTGCAGACCAAATTTCTGACGCCGTGCTTGATGCGATACTCGAACAGGATCCAAAAGCGCGCGTTGCATGTGAAACCTATGTCAAAACCGGCATGGTGCTGGTTGGTGGTGAAATCACCACTAATGCATGGGTAGACATTGAAGAACTGACCCGTAAAACCGTTGCTGAAATCGGTTATGTAAGTTCTGATATGGGCTTTGATGCTAACTCTTGTGCCGTGCTGAGCGCTATCGGCAAACAATCACCAGACATCAACCAAGGCGTTGACCGTACCGATCCTTTAGAACAGGGTGCTGGCGACCAAGGTATTATGTTTGGTTACGCGACCAACGAAACCGACGTATTGATGCCTGCGCCAATCACCTATGCTCATCGTCTGATGGAGCGTCAGGCTGAAGTGCGTAAAAACGGCACTCTGCCATGGCTGCGTCCGGATGCCAAAAGCCAGGTCACTTTCCTGTACGACGACGGCAAAATTGCCGGCATCGATGCCGTGGTTCTTTCCACTCAGCACTCTGATACCATCAGCCTGCCTGATTTGAAAGAAGCGGTAATGGAAGAAATCATCAAGCCGGTTCTGCCGCCAGAATGGTTGTCTGCTAATACCAAATACTTCATCAACCCAACCGGCCGTTTCGTTATCGGTGGCCCAATGGGTGACTGTGGTTTGACCGGTCGTAAAATCATCGTTGATACCTACGGCGGCGCAGCACGTCACGGTGGCGGTGCATTCTCCGGTAAAGATCCTTCAAAAGTTGACCGTTCAGCGGCATACGCTGCTCGTTACGTAGCAAAAAATATCGTTGCTGCGGGTCTGGCTGATCGCTGTGAGATTCAGGTTTCTTACGCAATTGGTATCGCTGAGCCAACTTCAATCATGATCGAAACCTTTGGCACCGAAAAAATCTCTACCGAGCAGCTTACCTTGCTGGTACGTGAATTCTTCGACCTGCGTCCATACGGTTTGATTCAGATGCTGGATCTGATCCAACCAATCTACCGTGAAACCGCAGCCTATGGTCACTTTGGCCGTGAGCACTTCCCATGGGAAAAAACCGACAAAGCCGCACTTCTGCGTGAAGCCGCTGGCCTGAAATAAGGTTAACCCTGACTGAAAAAGCAGGCCTTTGTGCCTGCTTTTTTATTGTCTAAAAATTGACTCGTCGGTATTACCGCCAAAATGAAAACGATTACATTAAATTCATACTTAAACTAAAAATACGTTTAATGATTAAAAAATACCCATATAAACCAATATAGTACCATTCTATTTTATGGATTAAATTGTTTTAAAACCAATTAATTAACCACGTAACACTGTAAGTAAATCCATAACCTTGTACCTACTCGCTTTCCGCATGAATGCCATATTAGTGTAAGCGATTACATTTATGTGATCGGGAGCACTTACATTAGCGCCATAGATTCTTAACATGATAAGCATACAAACGAGTTTCTTTTCGGAGGCAGTATGAGTACTACCGTGAGTACACAATCGGTTCGCAAGACCCGTTCAAATGCCAGTCTAACGTTCTTTGTCTGCTTTTTAGCTGCGCTGGCAGGCTTACTGTTCGGGCTGGATATTGGTGTTATCGCTGGTGCTTTGCCATTTATCAGCGAGACGTTTCAAATCACCAGCTCTCAACAAGAATGGGTTGTGAGCTCTATGATGTTTGGTGCGGCAGTCGGTGCAGTAGGTAGCGGCTGGTTGAACTTCCGCATTGGCCGTAAATACAGCTTGATGATTGGCGCAATCCTGTTTGTGGTTGGCTCCCTGTTTTCTGCCTTCGCACCTGACGTTGAAATCCTGATCCTTTCTCGCGTACTGTTGGGATTGGCGGTGGGTATCGCATCTTATACAGCGCCGATTTATCTTTCTGAAATTGCACCAGAAAAGATTCGCGGCAGTATGATTTCAATGTACCAGTTGATGATCACCATCGGTATTTTGGCCGCTTATCTTTCTGACACCGCTTTCAGCTACACCGGCGCATGGCGCTGGATGCTGGGTGTCATCACTATTCCAGCTATTCTGCTATTGATTGGTGTGTTCTTCCTGCCAGATAGCCCGCGCTGGTTAGCCGCTCGCGGCAGCGATGAAAAAGCCCGCCGTGTGTTAGAAAAACTGCGTGATACCAGTGAACAAGCCAAAAGTGAACTGGATGAAATTCGCGAAAGTCTGAAAGTGAAACAAAGCGGCTGGGCATTGTTTATCAACAATAAAAACTTCCGCCGTGCCGTTTATCTTGGCGTGTTGTTACAGGTGATGCAGCAGTTCACCGGTATGAACGTCATTATGTATTACGCACCAAAAATCTTCGACTTAGCCGGATTTGCCAGCACCTCACAGCAGATGTGGGGCACGGTTATTGTCGGTCTGGTTAACGTATTAGCCACCTTTATTGCCATCGGTTTGGTTGACCGCTGGGGCCGTAAGCCAACCTTGATTCTCGGCTTCATCGTGATGGCTTTAGGTATGGGCACCTTGGGTACTATGATGAACATCGGTATCAGCTCCGTGTTTGCTCAGTACTTTGCCGTTATCATGCTGCTAATCTTCATCGTCGGTTTTGCCATGAGCGCCGGTCCATTGATTTGGGTGCTGTGTTCTGAAATTCAGCCGCTGAAAGGTCGTGATTTTGGTATCACCTGTTCAACCGCCACCAACTGGATTGCCAACATGATCGTCGGGGCAACCTTCCTGACCATGCTGAACTCTCTGGGTAGCGCACATACCTTCTGGGTCTATGCCGGCCTGAACGTTATCTTCATCTTCATTACGTTAGCGCTGATCCCTGAGACTAAGAACATCTCTCTGGAGCACATTGAACGTAACCTGATGCAGGGTAAACCACTGCGTAAGATTGGGTCTAAGTGATTTAAATTGATGTAATATCGATTCTCTACACAGATACGAACAAGGCGGCCAGTGTGTCGCCTTGTTTGTATTTATATTAGAACAGTGAAAGGTTTCGTACGCCGGTTAGCTTTTATGTTTCCATGAAACCGCTGCCGTAGGCATCCGATGAGAGTCCCGTTGCGCGGGGACTCTCAACTCGCGCGCTTTTTACCGAGTCGTTTGACCGACCGGTCTCGGAGCGCACGTCCTGTGCGCCCTCAACCTGCCACCAGCATCCCTGCTGGCGGCTCTAAAATGCATTTCATCTAACACGGAAAAGACAAAAGATATTTTTGTCTCTTTGTCTTTTTACCTGTGTAAGTTTTGGTAGAAAGAGCCGCCGGTACAGGGATGTACCGGCGGAGTTTGGGCCGCCCGGGATGGGCGATACCAAACCGGAGCGGAGATGGCGTCTTGGATAAAAGCGCGAGGATTGAAGGGGCGCGCGCTGGCGCCCCTCATCGGTCGCCTTCGAATTAGCTACATATAAACGCCGTTATTGATAGGCGAACGAAACCTTACACCATCACCGAATACAAAAAAGGCCCCTTTTCAGGAGCCTCTAAACGTATTCCAGCTATCCGCTATTACTTAGCAGCAGCTTCTTCCGCATCGCCCAGCAGAACGGATTCCAGCGCGATTTCAATCATGTCGTTGAAAGTGGTCTGGCGTTCTTCAGCAGTGGTCTGCTCGTGGGTACGAATGTGGTCAGATACGGTACAGATAGTCAGTGCTTTCGCGCCAAACTCAGCGGCAACGCCGTAGATACCCGCAGCTTCCATTTCCACACCCAGAATGCCGTACTTATCCATCACGTCGAACATAGACGGGTCTGGCGTGTAGAACAGGTCAGCGGAGAAGATGTTACCTACGCGTGCATTGATGCCTTTGGCTTTCGCAGCGTCAGATGCGTTACGCACCATGTCGAAATCTGCAATCGCTGCATAGTCGTGGTCTTTGAAACGCATACGGTTAACTTTAGAGTCAGTACATGCACCCATGCCGATAACCACGTCACGCAGTTTAACGTCCATGCGCACTGCGCCACATGAACCCACGCGGATGATTTTTTTCACGCCAAAATCAGTGATCAGCTCTTTCGCATAGATAGAACATGATGGGATACCCATGCCGTGACCCATAACGGAGATCTTACGACCCTTATAAGTACCGGTGAAGCCCAGCATGCCGCGCACGCTGTTTACCTGACGGACGTCTTGCAGGAAAGTTTCAGCAATGTGTTTTGCACGCAGCGGATCGCCCGGCATCAACACAACGTCTGCAAAATCACCCATCTCGGCATTAATATGCGGCGTAGCCATAATTCGTATCCTTTTGGTATGTAAGTCTAAATATCAAGCTAACTATGAAATGAAACGCCACCCGACTCACTAAAGCCGGGTGGCGCTCAGAAATTAAAACATCACTTTACCGTAATCCATCGGAGACAGACCAAAGTAGTTTGCTACGGTTTGGCCAATATCTGCGAAGGTTTCACGATGGCCCAACGAACCCGGTTTCACTTTAGGTCCGTAAACCAGAACTGGGATGTGTTCACGGGTATGGTCGGAGCCTTCCCATGTTGGGTCACAGCCGTGGTCAGCGGTGAAGATAATGATATCGTCATCTTTCACTAATTTCAGCATTTCTGGCAGACGGCGGTCAAACAGCTCAAGCGCAGCAGCATAACCTGCGACGTCACGACGGTGGCCGTAAGAGGAGTCGAAATCAACAAAGTTGGTGAACACAATGGTGTTATTACCCGCTTTTTCCATCTCGATAAGCGTTTCATCAAACAGCGCATCGATGCCAGTCGCTTTCACTTTCTGAGTGATGCCGACGTTAGCGTAGATATCAGCAATTTTACCGATAGAAACGACTTCACCGCCCTTCTCATCAACCAGCTTTTTCAGCATGGTTGGTGCCGGTGGCTCAACCGCTAAGTCATGACGGTTGCCGGTACGTTTGAACTCGCCTGGTTTGTCACCAACGAATGGACGCGCAATCACACGACCAATGTTGTAACCACCTTTAGTCAGCTCTTCACGCGCGATTTCACACAGCTCATACAGACGATCCAGCCCGAAGGTCTCTTCATGGCAAGCAATCTGGAATACGGAGTCAGCTGAGGTATAGAAAATCGGTTTGCCGGTTTTCATGTGCTCTTCACCCAACTGATCCAAAATCACGGTACCAGAAGAGTGGCAGTTACCCAGATAACCTGGCAGATTGCCGCGCTTGACCAGAATATCTAACAGCTCCTGTGGGAAGCTGTTTTCATGATCGGAGAAATAGCCCCAATCGAACAGAACAGGAACACCGGCGATTTCCCAGTGGCCAGACGGGGTGTCTTTACCGGAAGAGAGTTCGCTCGCATAACCA
Organism: Hafnia sp.; assembly: GCF_036648275.1. Taxonomy (NCBI): domain Bacteria; kingdom Pseudomonadati; phylum Pseudomonadota; class Gammaproteobacteria; order Enterobacterales; family Hafniaceae; genus Hafnia; species Hafnia sp. The sequence continues at coordinate 197,705 of NZ_JAVXIQ010000006.1, forward strand.
TACGCGCCGATGATATCAGCGTTTTTATCTAAGCCCTGCGGGAAACGACCAGTTGATTCTTCAGCCGCTTTACCTAAACCTAAACGGCTCAGGTTAGGCAGGGTCAGCGGACCTTTGCGGCCAATATCTGCTTCGCCGCGCGCGCAGGCGTCAGCAATATGACCTAGCGTATCGGAACCCACATCGCCAAAGCGTTCAGCATCTTCACTCGCACCGATACCAAATGAGTCTAATACCATGATAAATGTACGTTTCATCTTACTCTCCTGCGCTTTAGCGCTGTGACCAAAGAGCCGATGCAAACTTGGCGACTCTCTGGTTTTAATCCTAAGGCTGGTTTAACCAACACCCGTTAAGTATGGCGTTTACTCAGTGATACGGCGATAAACTACCGGATTTTCTGCCGGAGCTTTGTCACCCAACACAATTGCGCTGCGTACTGCACGAGCAGCCTGTTGCCAATCTTCTTCATTGGACGCATGCACAATCGCCAATGGACGCTGCGCATCCACGCTGTCGCCCAAACGAACCATATCAGTTAAACCGACGCTGTAATCGATGCTGTCGGTCGCACGGCGACGCCCGCCACCCAGTCCAACCACTGACATACCCAGTTCGCGGGTATCCATAGCAGTAATAATACCACTGTGTTCAGCAAAGACCGGCTTGCTTAATGTGGCCTGCGGTAAGTAGCTATCGTAGCGCTCAACAAAATCAGCTGGGCCACCTTGTGCTGCCACCATGCGGCCAAAGATCTCTGCCGCTTTACCGTTATCCAACACGGCTTGCAGTTTATTGCGTGCGTCCTGTTGATCTGCGGCCAAATTACCAGAAATCAACATCTCGGCACACAAAGCCATCGTCACTTCAAACAAACGCGGGTTGCGGTATTCACCTGTAAGGAACTGCACAGACTCGCGCACTTCAACGGCGTTACCGGCGCTTGACGCCAGAACCTGATTCATATCAGTCAGTAACGCGGTTGTTTTGCAGCCTGCGCCGTTAGCCACGCCAACGATAGACTGCGCCAGCGCTTCGGAGAGCTCGAAAGTAGGCATGAAGGCACCTGAGCCGACTTTCACGTCCATCACTAACGCATCCAGTCCTTCAGCCAATTTCTTAGCTAAAATAGACGCGGTGATCAGCGGAATGGAGTCAACGGTCGCGGTAATGTCACGCGTCGCGTAGAAACGTTTATCTGCCGGTGCCAAAGAGTTGGTCTGGCCGATAATAGCCACACCCACTTCAGAAATAATTTTACGGAAACGCGCATCGTCAGGGAAAATATCAAATCCTGGGATCGCTTCCAGCTTATCCAGCGTACCGCCGGTATGGCCTAAACCACGGCCAGAAATCATCGGAACATAACCACCGCATGCCGCCACCATTGGGCCAAGCATCAATGAAGTCACGTCACCCACGCCGCCGGTGGAATGTTTATCCACAATCGGGCCGTTCAGATTCAATGATTTCCAGTCCAGAACCGTACCGGAATCTCGCATTGCCATAGTAAGAGCAACGCGTTCAGGCATGATCATATCGTGGAAAAAGATGGTCATCGCCAATGCGGCAATCTGACCTTCAGAAACGGTATTGTCACGAATACCGTTGATGAAAAAACGAATTTCTTCCTCGCTGAGCGCGTGGCCATCACGTTTTTTACGAATAATTTCTTGTGCTAGGAACAAGGTTGTATCCCCCTGCTGATTATATCCTCAGAACTTAGAGCGCATGCTCAAGACATTGGATATGTGTGTAGGTTAAAGAGGTATGTTCTGCGGAACGCCCCGCCCCTTTCTGCTTGAAGTTGCCGCTACGTTGGCTATGTTTGCCGCCTTGATGCAACGTCAATCATTTTGGGTATCGAACAAATAATTTAAATAAAACAATAAGTATCACCGCGACGAAACCGCCGCGGCGAAAAACAGTTAAACCAAAACTGAATTAGTAAGCGCTGCCAGTGCCTTTAGCATCGTAGCCCAGCGTTTTCAGCAGGCTTGCCAACAGGCTAGAAGCACCAAAGCGGAAGTGACGGGAATCAGCCCAGTCATCACCCAGCAAACGACCAGCCAGAGCCAGATATTCTGCGGCATCTTCAGCGGTACGAACGCCACCAGCAGGCTTGAAGCCAACGGTTTTGCCTACGCCCATATCACGGATCACGGTCATCATGATCTCTGCGCTTTCCAGCGTGGCGTTAACAGGAACTTTACCGGTAGAGGTTTTGATGAAGTCAGCACCCGCTTTGATAGAAATTTCAGACGCTTTACGGATAAGCGCGGCATCTTTCAGCTCGCCGGTTTCGATGATCACTTTCAGCAATACGCCAGCTTCGTTACAGGCATCTTTGCAGACTTTAACCATGTCGAAACCAACCTGCTCGTTGCCCGCCATCAGCGCGCGGTATGGGAATACCACGTCAACTTCGTCAGCGCCGTAAGCGATAGCCGCTTTGGTTTCTGCCAGTGCAATAGCGATATCATCGTTGCCGTGCGGGAAGTTAGTCACGGTAGCGATATGAATTTCAGGGGTGCCCTGCTCGCGCAAAGTTTTACGCGCAATTGGGATGAAACGTGGATAGATGCAAACTGCTGCGGTGTTACCAGCTGGGCTTTTTGCCTGATGGCACAGAGCGATCACTTTTTCGTCGGTGTCGTCTTCGTTCAGGGTAGTCAAATCCATCAACTGTAACGCACGTTTTGCAGCAACTTTTAAATCAGTCATTTTACTCTCCAACTGGGCTGAACTGGCTTTGCCTAGATTCAGACACAATGATTTAGGGCTCGGAGGCTTCACAGTTCACGATAAGCGCGAAAGCCTTGAAGGTATCCCAATACGTTGGCGAGCGGACTTGGTTCCTTGAAGATTCTGTTCCGTCATTCTGACCGGAAAGCAACTGAGATCCATCTCACCGCATATGGCCCTTCATGGTCAACATCATATGTTACTATTTGAACACAAACCCTCCGTCACATTTGTGCTCATCGTCACAGTAGATGAAAAACCAACTGTAACAACTCGAGATTATATGTGATTAACATCACGAAATAACCTCTTATATGAATGAAAAACGCATTACCTTCTCACGGCCTATATCAGGATCAATAGTTTGCTTGCTTATCCTCTTTAGAATGACGATAAAACAGCACTATTGCCCGCAGAGAGGCGTTATGACGAATTCCACCGATACTTCTGTACTACCTGCTTTACTACAGCGCTGCCAGCAAATTGCGACCAGCGAAACGCTGTCTCCAGAGCAAAAACGTCACTTTTTGGCTCTAGAAGCCGAGAACGCTCTACCGTATCCCAATTTACCACCAGAAGCCCGTCAGGCACTGGATGAGAACGTCATTTGCGATATGTTTGAAGGGCATGCGCCGTACAAACCACGCTACGTTCTGCCGGATTACGTCAAGTTTTTGTCACAGGGCTCCGAATATCTGGAACTGGAACCGGCACAGGATTTTGACGACGCACTAAATATGCTGTGCATCCTGTACCACCATGTCCCTTCAGTTACCTCTATGCCCGTGTTTCTCGGCCATTTAGACAGCCTACTGCTGCCTTATGTTGGAATTCTAACAGAAAACGAATTATATATCCGCATAAAACGTTTCTGGCGTTACCTGGATCGCACTTTGCCAGATGCCTTTATGCATGCCAATATTGGGCCAAACGATAACCTACTGACTCGCCTAATTTTACGCGCAGACGCTGAACTGAAGCAGGTTGCGCCTAATCTCACGTTTATCTACGATCCACAAATTACTCCTGAATCTTTGCTACTTCAGGCCGCTAAAAACATTTGTGAATGCAGTAAGCCTCACATCGCCAACGGCCCTGCGCATGATAATATTTTCACAAAAGGCGGCTACGGTATTGTCAGCTGTTACAATTCTCTGCCACTTGCCGGAGGCGGAAACACGTTAGTTCGTATTAATTTGAAGCAGGTTGCGTTACGCAGCGAGTCTTCGCAGGACTTCTTCACTCGCCAACTACCGTATTATTGCCGCCAGCAAATTAATATTATTGATGCTCGCACCGACTTCCTCTACAACCAATCGCATTTCTTTGAGCAAAGCTTCCTCGTAAAAGAAGGTTTAATCGATCCTCAGCGCTTTGTACCTATGTTTGGGATTTATGCGTTGGCAGAAGCCGTAAATATTTTGCAGGAGAAAGACGGTTTATCGGGTGTTTACGGTGAAAGCGAGCAAGCTAATCAGCTTGGCTATCGTATCAGTGAACAATTAGCTGAATTTGTGGCACAAACGCCGGTTAAACACGGCTGGAAACAGCGTGCCATGCTGCATGCTCAATCGGGTATTAGCTCTGACATTGGCACTACACCGGGTGCTCGAATTCCTTACGGCACAGAACCCGATCCCGTAACCCATTTGATGACCGTTGCCCCTCACCATGCGCATTACACATCGGGCATCAGCGACATCTTAACGCTGGAAGAAACCATCAAGCGCAATCCTGAAGCTATGATGCAGCTTTGCCTTGGGGGTTTTGCCGCTGGTATGCGTGAGTTTTCAGCCAACGTCTGCGGTAACGATCTGGTTCGTATTACCGGCTACATGGTGCGTCTGTCTGATATTGAAAAATTCAATGCGGAAGGTTCACGCCTAAATACGACGTGGCTGGGTGAGGAAGCAGCCAAAAATACCGGGATCATGCAACGCCAGCCACGAGTGATTAGTCATGAACAAACGATGCGCTTCGGTAAGTAAAATCTTACCGTTCTCCTGCGTCGATGGGCCAGGCAGTCGCTTGGCCATTTTTCTACAAGGGTGCAATTTAAACTGTAAAAATTGCCACAACCCCTACACCATTGGTCTTTGTGACCACTGCGGAGACTGTGTAGCCACCTGCCCTCATCAAGCATTAAGTCTAGTGGAAGGGAGTGTGCATTGGGATGAGAAGGCCTGCCAGCAATGCGATACCTGCCTGCAAACTTGTACACGGCAGTCCAGCCCAATGGTGCAGCGCTACAGCGTAGATTCCCTTTTGGCACAGGTAAAACGCAATGCACTGTTTATCAATGGGATAACCGTTAGCGGTGGCGAAGCAACGCTGCAACTGCCGTTTTTATATGATTTCTTTACGGCAATTAAATCCGCACCAACGCTCAAGCATTTAACCTGCCTGATCGACAGTAACGGCGAACTATCCACGGCGGGTTGGGAGAAAATCGCACCATGGATGGACGGTGCCATGATCGATCTTAAAGCGTGGGGAAGCGAATGCCACACCGCATTGACGGGGCGAGATAATCAAAGGATCAAGCAAAGCATTCAGTGGTTGGCAAAACATGGCAAACTCAGCGAACTGCGTTTGCTGGTGATCCCACAGCATAGCGATCATCTTCAGCATGCCGATGAACTAGCACAGTTTATTACCACTCTCGGGGATATTCCTGTACGCCTCAACGCCTTTCATCATCATGGCGTTCGCGGTGATGCGCAGGCATGGCAAAGTGCCACAAAAGAAGATATTGAAACGCTAGCCACCGCACTCACCCAACGTGGAGTGAAGCAGATTATTCGCCCTGCGCTGTATTTATGAGAAATCGAAAAGCCCTGCTTTTGCATAACGCCGTTCGTTTAAGAGATCGAGATACACGGGGCTAGCACACCGCGGGGCGCTCCGGCAGCTAAAGCTGCTACGACCCCATCGGTGTACTTCCCCTAAAATCACACTTAAGTGAAAGGTGTTACTGCTTTTGCAGGGCTTTTTTAACGTTTATCGCGGCCGTGCGGAGCATCAAGGTCTTGCTTTGGCCCAATCGAAATAATGCCCGTTGGGTTGATGGTTTTATGGCTGCGATAATAATGATTACGGATGTGTTCCAGATTGACCGTCTCTTTAATACCCGGCATCTGATAAATATCACGCAGGAATCCATACAGATTCGGGTAGTCGCTAATCCGCTGCCAATCGCATTTAAAATGCGTCACGTATACCGGATCAAAGCGCACTAACGTGGTCCACAAGCGAAGATCGGCTTCGGTTAAACGCTCGCCGGTTAAATAACGTTGACGAGAAAGAATGTTTTCCAGCTTATCTAATGAGGCAAATACCGCGCTAACGGCTTCATCATAGGCCTCTTGCGACGTCGCAAACCCTGCTTTATAGACGCCATTATTGACGGTGTCATAAACCCAGCTATTGAGTTCATCAATTTCAGTACGCAATTCCGACGGATAAAAATCACCCGGCTTTGCGCCCAAATCATCAAACGCAGTATTAAACATACGAATGATATCTGAAGATTCATTGCTGACGATGGTTTGAGTTTGTTTATCCCACAGCACAGGGACAGTGACGCGTCCGGTATAGTGCGGATCGGCCTGTAGATAGAGCTGATAGAGAAAATCATGGTGATAAAGTTCGTCACCGGTCGCGGCATCGAAGGAGCGATCAAACGTCCAACCATTTTCCAGCATCAGCGGGCTGACTACGGAAACAGGTATCAGCGTTTCCAGCCCCTTGAGCTTACGAACTAACAACGTGCGATGTGCCCACGGACAGGCCAAAGAGACATAAAGATGGTAGCGATCTTTTTCTGCCTTAAATCCCGGTTCATTATTTGGGCCAGCAGATCCATCAGAAGTAACCCAGTTACGAAACTGCGCGTTTGAACGCTTAAAACGTCCACCGGTAGATTTGGTGTCATACCAGATATCTTGCCAGATACCGTCAACGAGTTGTCCCATAAATCCTCCTGATTGTGCCCAATAATTCGCAGAGAAGTGACTTTATACCAAAGCATAAAGGGGCGTTTCCGCCCCTTTACTATCTCACTATAGCCCTTTTTACTCTAAATCATTCGAGCTGTAGAAAGGTAAGTCATTACCATTTTTTGTTCAGCAAACGGTCGATGCTGAATGCGCCTGGGCCTGCAACTGCCAGAACCAAGTATCCACCAGCGATAGTCAGGTTTTTCATGAACATCAGTTGGTTAACACCGTCCGCAAAGTTCGAATGGAACAGGAATGCTGTCAGAATCGTGAAGCCTGCGGTAAACAGTGCGGTAGTGCGAGTCAGTAAACCGAACAGAACGGCTAAACCACCACCCAGCTCTAACAAAATAGTCAGCGGCAACAGTGCGCCCGGAACGCCCATGGCTTCCATGTATTGCTGGGTGCCAGCGTAGCCAGTGACTTTGCCCCAACCCGCAGAAATAAACAGGATTGGCATCAGGATACGGGCGGCCAGCAGTGCGATATTTTCTAATTTGTTGCTCATTTTCATGCTCCAGACAATTTGATGTTGCCGCTTATGCAGCGCTGTTCGGTGTGAGGCGTGCAATCCATGTGGCGTTAGCCATATTGTGGAGCGCGTTTCTCTCGATGGGCTAATACTAGGACAAAGCATGAAGGAGTGTTAGCGAGTAAAATTGCTGGAATTCTTCAAAAAAACTGAAGTCAAAAAGTTATAAGAAAATAATCAAATACAATAAGTTAAAAGATAGCATGCGAGTGATTTCGCAAGTTATTACTTTTATTTTAGATAAAACCGCAAGATTTTTGTGGGATTTTTATAGATCTGAAGAGAGGGAAATCTGGCTAGGCTTTTGAGTAAAACGCTTTACGTACTACTTTAACCACGCCCCATACGCTAAATGCGCGGCGCGTCCAGCGAGCGGTTTTAGCCGGATGACGAGCGCCATATAGCGCCAGTAGGCTTGAGCCTAGCAGCATAAATTTGCGCAACCGCATCACGGCCGAAACACGGTGGTCGAATTTCGCCGTGAGCTGTAACCATGCACGACGCTCACCGGCTAAATCAAGACGTTGCTGCTGAACCTGGCGCAGCAGACGCGCTTTCTCTAAGGCGAGTTCTTGACGATTACGGCTCACTTGCGATCCTCTTCCAGTAACTCTCGGTCAATTTCTAGCTGGCGCCGAGTGGCCCCTAACAGCGTTGATCGTCGAGCTTTGGTGATAGTCCAAATTGCCCCAATTAATGCTAGCCCCAGCAAAACAGCGGTGGTGATCCCTAAAGCCATCAGGCGATAGGCCGGATCAATCGCCCAGAAGAGCAGAACCAGCAACGTCATCAAACCAAATGCCGTAAACAGCAGCGTAATACCTGCCATCATCAGCAATTGAATAACGTTAGCCTTTTCCTCTTCCAGCTCCACCACGGCCAAACGCAGCCGAGTTTCCACCATGCCAACAATAATGGTGACAATGCGCTGAGCGGTACTCAGAACCCCGCGAGCGGGGCCCTGAGAAGTGGTGTTATCAGCAGGCATTAACGGCGAGCCAATAGAACGCCTAGCACCACACCGACCGCTGCGCCGATGCCAACGCCAGTCCAAGGATTGTCATGAACATAGCTATCTGCACGATCTGCGATCTCTTTGGTTTGTGCAGCCACTTTCTCACCGGCCGCGTTCAAGCGCGCACGGCTACCTTGCAACGCGCTTTCAGCTTTCGCGCGGATTTTTTCCAGCTCGGCCTTCGGCTTGTCGGTAGAAGAATTCAGAACTTCTTCTAAGGTATCGGCGAGGGACTTCAGTTCAGCACGTAATTGCTCGGAAGTTGAATCGTTAGCCATTCCTAGACTCCTTAACTTTACTGATATGGTCTTTTAACATAGCGAGCTTTTTCCATGAGCGCAAAGGTAATTGCCACATATCCTTCTGTATCTGCCGTTTTTGGTATGAAAAAACTCGGCATTTTGCTGACGTTAATTACTGCCCTAACGCCTGCTGCGCCTCTTTCAACTCGTCTTGAGCTTCGACCAGTTTTTTCTCTTTTTTACTGATTTTGTCAGTTTTTCCGGTTTGCTGAGCTTCGCTGAGTTCTTGCTGACGTTCAGCCACTTTCTGCTGTTTTTCTTTTACGTCCTTTTGCAGATCGGCACGTAGTCCAGCTTCAGTACAGTTGCTTTTCACTTCACTAAGCGCCTTTTGCAAACCGGCAACGCGATGTGTGTTGTTGTGCTGTTGGGCGTATTGGATCTGCTCTTCAATGCTTTGCTGCTTGCTCGCACAGGTCACCGCCGCCGCATTAGCGGCCGCGCTCATCATGCCCAAAGAAGCAACGGTCACAGCTAAAAGTACGTTTTTTTTGAATGTCATGAAAAGTCCTTATTGAGTTTAAAAGTGCCCCACTCCGGGGACATATATCTTTGTATCATCAAAACAAGCCTAGGGTTCGATACGCATTACCTCGTCACTGGAGTGCGCCCGACCGTTATAACTATAACCTGCAATTATTAACGATTACTTATCACTATCATTAAATAATAGGTGCTTTGCAGTAAAAAATGGGAGCCGATAATCGAAAAATCAGACAATCCTTAAAAACAAAAACAGAGCCATAAGGCTCTGTTTTTAATGTTTAGCTGCTAAGTCTCGGTTGCCTGGGAGGATCCTTGACGTCACTTTCGGCTGACTGGAATAGCGTGCGCCGATGCGTTTTAGACGCGATGCTATAGCCACGTGGCAGCACCGTCTGCAACACGTGCATTGCCTCATCCTGCTGTTCAGGCTTAGCTAAATGAACCAACAAGCCGTTTCCATCTGGCGTGATGCTTTTAATGCTGATGCCGTGCTCATCGAGTTTCTGATAGACAAAAAAACCATCGGGCGTCGCTAAACCAGACTGCGTCGCGCTGATTTGCAGCGTGGTTTCTTTGTGCACTAAATGTGGCACAACCCACCATGCAAATGCAGCGACGATCAATGCCAAAAGCAGTAAAGCACGCTTCCATCCAAGCCGCTGAATAAGTAGCAGAGTCACGTTATTTCCTTTGCTCAGGCTGTGTCGTTGTATGTTTTTTACGCCATAACACGACCAATGAGCCCACCAGTCCTACCACCAGAAGTACCAGCGGAAGCATCATCAGCAGAAACATCAGCTGGTCTTCGTAACGTAGGAACAACGGGGTTTTGCCCAGCACATAGCCTAGCGTTGTCAAAATAATGACCCACAGGAAACCGCTCATCCAGTTAAAGAACTGGAAGCGGGTGCTGCTTAAACCAGAAAGACCCGCGATCAGCGGCAACAGCGTACGCACGAAAGCAAGAAAACGCCCAACCAGCAGCGCCGAAAGACCGTGCTTGTGGAACAGATGATGCGAGCGCTGATGATAGTGCGCAGGAAGGTGAGAAAGCCACTTTTGCACCAGTCTGGTATTCCCCAACCATCGTCCTTGGATATATCCCACCCAGCAGCCGAGGCTGGCCGCAGTGGTCAAAACACAGATGGTCATGCCAAAGCCCATAGTGCCTTTAGCAATCAGCACGCCGACGAGGATCAGCAAACTATCGCCCGGTAAAAAGGCCGCCGGCAGCAAACCATTTTCCAGAAATAAAATCACAAACAAAATGCCGTAAATCGTCCACACCAGCGATGGATTCGCCAGTGTTTCATAGTCCTGTTGCCACAGGGCATGTATCAATTCGTTAATCATATCCATCGAGTATTCCTAACTGAAAATTCGGAAGGTCCATCCGCCAGCTCATCTCATGGACGTCACAAAGGACGATGGAGTCAGGGAGCTAGCTAAAGTTAACCAACGTGCGCTTGGCATCCGGTTGGTCATACGTCAGCTTGCCTCTGTATAGAATATTACTCTCTTTCCAGCCACCCAGCCGATTTTGATGTGGGGGAAGCTGTAATGTTCGTAAAAGAGCAAGAGAAACGCTCTCGTCGCTATATTGTCGAGAAGCTTCAAAATAGGGAATTTCCGCGCGCAGCGGTAGAGGAGCATCCGGCAACTTAGGCAACGTTCGCCCTTGTTCTGAACCTGTTTGCATATGGAGGCGCAGTAGCGCCGCTAGCTTCCGCGCATTCGATTTACGAGAAAGATATTGCGCTGGTTCATCTGACGGTTGCATGACCGACATGGACAAACTATCTGTAAATATTTCGCCTAAATCGCTATCTGCTTTAACAACGTAGGCTGGAATAGCATAGTGATTCGCATTGTGCGAATGCCAAGCCGTTTGCTTGCCAGAGGCCACACTGACCCAGCATAACAACAGTAACATAACGGTGGCAGACGAAAGACGCTTCAATATTTTGTTGCTTCCAGACATATGCAGAAAAAAGTCGGCTAACTGTAGCAAAATCACCGTCTAGGAAACAGCAGAAAATACGCATTTATCGCGACGAATTTAGCGATATAGGTGCTTATTTGCCTCTGGTTTCCGCGAGGTTCAAGAAAAGGAAACCAGAAGGGAAAAAAGTGGGTATTAGTATGATCAATGAACTATGCCGTGTTTACCGATTTGTTCTTAATAATCCTACGTTCTCAATAAACACGGCTAGATATACCGATGACTGATTAACCCGGCATAGAGCCACGGCTCAGCAGCGCATAGCCTGCAGCAACCGCGATCATGCACAGCACCAGATTCAAAATAACGTTCATGGCTGCCCGCAGCCAGAATCCTTGCGTAAACAGCGCCAAGGTATCAAACGAGAATGTAGAAAAAGTGGTTAACGCCCCCAGAAAACCAACCGCAATCAGTGGACGCCAATGAGGAGAAATTAGTGTTCCGGTATTTAGCGCAGCAACCAATAATCCCATGATAAAGCACCCCACCACGTTCACCGTCAGCGTGGCGTAAGGGAATGAATTCCCAAACCAACCGTTGAACCAGTTGGTGATTTGAAAACGGGTAATAGCTCCCACGGCGCCACCAAAGGCAACAATCAGTAGTGTTAGGCCATAGCTCATGGCGTGCTCCTTGATAATAACAAGCATGTTATAGATGAAGACTGTCAGCAGAGGCGATTTGATTAACCACAGGGAGAGGATTGCAGCCCGGCAGCCAAGCACTATCGCTCTGAATAAACAGAGAAATAAAACTCAAACTTCTGCCAGGCGTCATCAGCGAAAAGAGAAAACTCTTTTGGCGGTTTTTAGTTGCCGAGAATTGAGCAACCAACGGTGGAGCACCATCACCGATTGAATTATAGATTAAGCCAACGATTCTTTACAACGCACAATCACTTAGGTGAAATCATTTGGCGTTGGTTACGCCGTCCAAATGCACCACAGGATTTTCGGCAAACAAATAGCGATCGACATTAAATTCGAAGTCATCTGTGGTGGCTTGGAAAAGCATTTGCTTAGTATTTTCCAAATGTTGCCACATCGCCACTTTCGCACCGTAGGGATCTTTGCGCATCAGCGCTTTAAGGATCTTGTCGTGATCTTCACACCAGCTTTCGATCGACACATCGTCGATATGTTCATGGAGTTTTAGCCAGTATGGATTATGAATACGCTGGCTCCACATCTGCTCCACAATCGTAGCCATGGCTGAGTTCTGCGTCGCCAAGGCCACCTGTACGTGAAATTTCAAATCCCACTCAGAATCACGGAAACGATCTTCCTGACGCGCATGTTCCTGAATTTCCATCAGCGCCACAATATCCTGTTTGGTGACCTGAGTTGCCGCAAACTCGGCAATATTACTTTCAATCAGCTGGCGTGCTTGCAGCAGCTCAAACGGCCCTGCGCTCGCAAACTGAATATTGCGATTAGGCTGAACCAACGTTTTTGGCTGATTGCTGATGACATGGATGCCCGAGCCTTTACGCACCTCAACATAGCCCTCAACCTCCAGCATGATGATAGCCTCGCGAACCACGGTGCGGCTCACGTTCATCTCTTCGGCGATATAACGCTCGGCTGGCAGTTTCTCACCCACAGGGTAAACGCCTGATTCGACGCGCTGTTTCAGCTCTGCGGCTAACTGTTGGTACAGTCTTCTGGGTTCTGTGAATTCCATTTATGGTGCTCTATTAGGGTTAAGAGTGGGCAAAGGCTGTGATACATGCAGATTTAAATCTGTTATACCACTTTTCCAATATGGGCACCAGAGAGCCCAACGCCCTGGTGAGAGGGAAAATGCAGATAAAAAAATCCGCCGATATACGGCGGATTCTAAGTATACGGTCGATAAGCTAAACCGTTAGTACATCAAATAAATTACACCGTTGCTTTCTGATGACCCGATGAAGCCTCAACTTCTTCCGCCGTGCGGTTTTGCAACACCGTCCAGATAACCAGTGCACCCAGCAGGTCGAAGACCGCTAATGCTGCGAACAACGGGCTAAAGCCTATAGTATCTGCCAATGCCCCGACGACTAGCGCAAACATGGTACTCGCAGTCCATGCGGCCATCCCGGTCAAGCCGTTGGCCGTCGCTACTTCATTACGTCCAAAGACGTCGGAAGATAGCGTGATCAAGGCGCCAGACAGAGACTGGTGAGCAAAACCACCGACACACAACAGAGCGATTGCCGCATAAGGGCTGGTGAACAAGCCAATCATGCCAGGGCCAATCATCAGAACCGCCCCCATGGTGACAACCAACTTACGCGAAACAATCAGGTTTACTTTGAAATATTTCTGGAACAGCGGAGGCAAATAGCCGCCAAGCACGCAACCAACGTCAGCAAACAGCATTGGCATCCAAGCAAACATCGCAATTTCTTTCAGGTTGAAGCCGTAAGCTTTAAACATGAATAGCGGGATCCAGGCGTTGAAAGTCCCCCACGCTGGCTCAGCCAGAAAACGTGGTAGGGCAATACCCCAGAACTGGCGGTTACGCAGAATTTCCCATGCAGACATACGCTTAGCATTGTTAGTTTGGTGATGCGCTTCCTGACCGCTCAGGATGTAATCACGCTCTTCATCAGACAGTTTTTTCTGGTCTTTCGGATGTTTGTAGAAGATTAACCAGCAGATTGCCCAAATCAGGCTGAGTGCACCGGTAATAATGAAGGCCATTTCCCAGCTGTGTGCAACGATAGCCCATACCACTAATGGAGGCGCAATCATCCCACCAATCGATGAACCTACGTTAAAGTAGCCAACGGCGATGGAACGCTCTTTCGCAGGGAACCATTCGGATGAGGCTTTCAGCCCCGCAGGGATCATGGCTGCTTCAGCCATACCCACCGCACCACGTGCGATGGCCAAGCCACCCCAGCTACTGGCTAATGCGGTGCCCATGCAGAATACCGCCCACAGGATGGCAAACAGTGCATAACCTACCTTCGTTCCCAGCACATCAAGCACGTAGCCTGCAACAGGCTGCATGATGGTATAACACGCAGAATACGCAGCAATAATATAAGAGTATTGCTGGGTGGTGATATGCATGGTGTCTTGTAAGGTCGGAGCAGCAACAGCAATGGCGTTACGAGTTAAGTAACCCAATACAGTTCCCACGGTAACCAAGGCTATCATGTACCAGCGTAAGCCTTTAATTTTACGCATTTAAACTCTCTCCCAGTATATCCCGTAACCTTCAAGCGACATCAGCATTGGCCGACTTCCGACACGTTGAAATTGTTTGGGCTTAGAACTCTGCCTTGTGGAACGCCTTTGGCGATGTGTGCAAGGCTGCAATGAACCGCGCTTGTGACTGCGCCGCGTAATAACTCTCCATATTGAAACGGTGATAGCGTTACTTGTGAGGTACGCATCTACCTTATTCATCTGCGCTGTGGTTCTAAAACTACGGCTCTAGATGGAAAGTTCGGACGTTCCTGTTCCGACTTTGAATTGGTTTTCTGTTGCTTGGTAAATAGATATTGGTCAAACCACTGCTCATGATTGGTTAGGGCAATACTCATTTCGCAGCGGTGGCTAAGATAACTTGTCATACAGATTTAAAAGTTGAGAGCCATCACAAAAACCATTTTTGGATTAAGGAATAATAAACGCACACCTTAGCCACGCAGAAAAGTGGCTTCATAAGCGAAAGTGCTGAGTAATTATTCTGTTTTGTTGCTTTCATTACGCTAATCGCGGAAAAAGTTCTGGACGAGCGCCATAATTGGTGTGATAACTTTAGCCGCAAAAGAATAGCTCACCGAAGCGTTACGCTCCTGAGGAACCCGATTATGTCGCAGTTTTTAACCGAAGATTTCTTGCTTGATACCGAGTTTGCGCGCCGCCTGTACCACGGTTACGCGGCTGAACAGCCAATTTTTGACTATCACTGTCATCTCCCTCCTGAGCAAATCGCACAGGATTATCGGTTTAAAAACCTGTATGACATCTGGTTGAAAGGTGACCACTATAAATGGCGTGCGATGCGCACCAACGGCGTTGCCGAACGCCTATGTACCGGCGACGCAAGCGATCGTGATAAGTTTCAAGCTTGGGCTGAAACCGTTCCTCATACCATTGGTAACCCGCTTTATCACTGGACTCACCTAGAATTGCGTCGCCCATTTGGCATTACCGGCACCCTGCTCTCTGGCGCAACGGCAGACGACATTTGGAATCGCTGTAATGCGCTGCTTGAACGCGAAGAGTTCAGCGCTCGCGGCATCATGAAGCAGATGAATGTCAAAATGGTGGGCACTACGGACGACCCTATTGACGATCTGAGCCACCATAAAATCATCGCGGAAGACAGCAGCTTTGACGTCAAAGTGCTGCCGAGCTGGCGTCCAGATAAAGCATTTAACATTGATGCCGCGATCTTCCCTGAATATATGCAAAAACTGAGTGCAGCAGCTGACGTTGATATCCGTAAATTCAGCGATGTCTGCGATGCGCTTAAAATCCGGATGGACCACTTTGCCGCACATGGCTGCAAGGTGTCTGACCACGCGCTTGATGTGGTTATGTACGGCGAAGCCGACGAAACCACGTTGAACAGCATTCTGACCCGTCGCCTTGAAGGCAAAATGCCAACCGAGCAAGAAGTTGCCCAGTTTAAAACTGCGGTGCTTCTGTTCTTGGGGGCCGAATACCACAAACGCGGTTGGGTGCAGCAATACCACATTGGCGCACTGCGCAATAACAACTCTCGCATGTTTGAAACCGTTGGCCCTGATATCGGTTTTGACTCTATCCATGACGCGCCGGTGGCTTTCGCACTTTCTCGCTTGCTCGATGCGCAAAGCCGCTCTAGTGGCTTAGCCAAAACCATTATCTATTGCCTGAATCCACGCGATAACGAAGTCATCGGCACCATGATCGGTAACTTCCAAGGCGAAGGCATGGCAGGGAAAATGCAGTTCGGTTCTGGCTGGTGGTTCAACGATCAGAAAGACGGTATGCAGCGCCAGATGACTCAGCTCGCCCAGCTTGGTTTGCTGAGCCGCTTCGTTGGCATGCTCACCGATAGCCGCAGCTTCCTGTCTTACACCCGTCACGAATATTTCCGCCGCATCCTGTGCCAAATGATTGGCCGCTGGGTTGCCGATGGCGAAGCACCGGCAGATATCGAGTTGCTGGGTAATATGGTGAAAAACATCTGCTTCGATAATGCCAAAAACTATTTTGCGATTGAGTTGTAATTATCCTAGGGCGGTTTAGCCGCCCCTTTTTTCTATACCCCAAATAATTCGAGTTGCGGGAAGGCGGCAACGCAGTGAATCCCTAGGAGCTTACTTGAGTAAGTGACTAGGGTGAGCGAGGAAAGCCAACGCACATGCAACTTGAAGTATGAGGGTATAACACCCAACGCTTGTTCCTTTTATATGTTGAAGGCCGCTAAATGGCGGCCCCTCTGAGGTAGATCCAGAATGCAAACTCTTAATCGTCGTGATTTTCCCGGCCGCCAGCACCCAGATAAAGTGATTCAGTTTGGTGAAGGCAATTTCCTACGCGCGTTTGTAGACTGGCAGTTGGATCTGCTGAATGAGCATACCGATTTGAATGCGGGCGTGGTGGTTGTACGCCCACTAAACAGCGATTTCCCGCCGTCACTCAGCACGCAGGGCGGTTTGTTTACCACGATTATTCGTGGTTTGAACGAACAAGGCGAAGCCGTTCGTGAGTCTCGCATCATTCGCAGCGTGAACCGCGAAATCAATATGTATCAAGACTTTGATGCCTATTTGGCGCTGGCGCATGATGCCAACATCCGCTTTGTGTTTTCGAACACCACCGAAGCAGGTATTAGCTATGTCGCCGAAGATAAGCTAACCGATACCCCACCAACCAGCTTCCCAGCCAAGCTGACACGCTTATTGTACGAACGCTTTTGCCATTTCGATGGTGCAGCCGATAAAGGTTGGGTATTGCTGCCATGCGAGTTAATCGACTACAACGGTGAAGCGCTGCGCGAGCTGGTGTTGCGCTACGCTCAGCAGTGGGATTTACCGTCAGAATTCATTCAGTGGTTAGAACAAAGCAACACGTTCTGCTCAACGCTGGTAGATCGCATCGTGACCGGATACCCGCGAGACGAAGTCGAAGCGCTAACGAACGAGCTGGGCTATCAAGACACATTTTTAGATACCGCAGAGCACTTTTATCTGTTTGTCATCCAAGGCCCACAGTCACTGGCTCAAGAGCTTCGTTTAGATACCTTTGCTAAAGATCATAAGCCGCTGAACATTCGTATCGTGGATGACATCAAGCCCTATAAAGAGCGCAAAGTAGCAATCCTGAACGGCGCTCACACCGCTCTGGTTCCGGTGGCATTCTTGGCCGGACTTAACACCGTGGGCGAAAGCATGAATGACGCTCAGATAACCGAATTCGTCGAGAAAGCGATTAGCCAAGAAATCGTACCGGTGCTCGATCTGCCTGCCGATGAACTGAAATCATTTGCTGATGCGGTGCTAAGCCGTTTCCGTAACCCGTACATTCAGCACCAGCTGTTATCCATTGCATTAAACGGCATGACGAAATACCGCACCCGTATTCTGCCTCAGGTGCTGGCTTATCAGCAGCAAACGGGCAAACTGCCGCAGCATTTATGCTTCGCACTTGCCGCGTTGATCGCGTTCTACCGTGGCGAACGTGATGGCGAAACCTATCCATTGCAAGATGATGCACATTGGCTCAAGCGTTATCACTCTGGATGGAGCGCAGTAAAAGCAGGCAGTGAAAGTCTGGAAAGCTTCGTGCAAAAAATCCTGAGCGACGCTGACCACTGGGGACAAGATCTTAACCAGATTCCTGAAATGACCCAAACCATCACCGGATACTTGCAGCAAATTGAACAGCACGGTATGCGTTCTGCCGTTTCATCATTATCCGTTACTGCCTGAGCTGAATTGAATTATGCAAAATATGCCAAGCGTTATTAAAATTCATCCGCTGGATAATGTCGCTGTTGCCCTGCGCGATCTCAGCGCAGGTGAAACCCTTAGCGTGGAATCACAGTCCATTCATCTGCTGAGCGACATTGCTCGTGGGCACAAATTTGCCCTCGCGCCTTTAGCATCGGGCGACATGATTGTGAAATATGGTTTGCCCATCGGCCATGCCTTAACGGCGATTGCCGCTGGTGAGCATATTCATTCGCAAAATGCGAAAACCAACCTCAACGATCTGGATCAGTACCAATACCAACCAGATTTTGCCGATCTTCCGGCGCAGATGGCCGATCGTGACGTACAGATCTACCGCCGACAAAACGGCGATGTCGGGATCCGTAATGAGCTTTGGATCTTGCCTACCGTTGGCTGCGTTAACGGTATGGCTCGTCAGATGTTAACCCGCTTTTTGAAGGAAACCGGCGATGCAGAAGGCATCGACGGCGCTCATTTGTTTACTCATCCATTTGGTTGCTCACAGTTGGGCGACGACCACATCAATACCCGTACCATGCTACAAAACATGGTGCGCCACCCTAACGCCGGTGCTGTCCTGGTGGTTGGGTTGGGCTGTGAGAATAACCAAATTGCGGCTTTCCGTGACACATTGGGTGAATACGATGCCAGCCGCGTGCATTTCATGGTATGTCAGCAACAGGATGATGAAGTTGAAGCCGGTATCGAACATCTGCATCAGCTTTATCAAGTGATGCGCAACGATCGCCGTGAAGCGGGCAAACTCAGCGAGTTGAAATTCGGCTTAGAGTGCGGAGGATCTGACGGCTTATCCGGTATTACCGCGAACCCGCTGTTGGGCCGTTTCTCTGATTATGTGATCGCCAACGGCGGCACCAGCGTTCTCACCGAAGTGCCTGAAATGTTTGGCGCTGAGCGCATTCTGATGAGCCGTTGCCGCGATGAATCAACGTTTGAAAAGACCGTCGACATGGTTAATAACTTCAAACAATACTTCATCGAACACAACCAGCCTATTTATGAAAACCCGTCTCCGGGCAACAAAGCAGGCGGTATCACCACGCTGGAAGAGAAATCCTTAGGCTGTACGCAAAAAGCAGGACAGAGTCAGGTTATCGACGTGCTGCGCTATGGCGAAAGGTTAAAAACGCCGGGGCTGAATCTGCTGAGCGCACCGGGCAATGATGCGGTTGCCACCAGCGCGTTAGCCGGAGCTGGATGCCATATGGTGCTGTTTAGTACCGGTCGCGGTACGCCATACGGCGGCTTCGTTCCAACCGTGAAACTGGCGACCAATACAGAAATCGCAACCAAAAAACCGCACTGGATCGACTTCGATGCAGGTCAGTTGTTGCATGGTAAAACCATGGAGCAACTATTGGTTTCATTCATCGATATGATCGTCAATATTGCCAATGGTCATCAGACGCGTAATGAAATTAATGATTTCCGCGAACTGGCCATTTTTAAAAGCGGTGTAACGCTGTAAACCCATAGTCGCCCTCCGGAAACGGCGTTCATCTGAGCGCCGTTTTTCTATCTGAAGCGATATGAGGAAAGGATTAAAGGGAGTTAGATATGCACAGCTACGAGTGGTTTGCACAGGGCGTCGGCGTTTTTGCTTTTTTGGTGGGTATCACCACTTTCTTCAATCGAAATGAGCTGCGCTTCAAATACCAACTCTCTATTTATTCAGCCATTATTGGTCTGCATTTTTTCCTGATGGGAGCGCATTCAGCCGCCGCTGCCGCCGAGCTTAATGCCATTCGTACCGTGATATCTACCCGCACACGTAGCAATTGGGTGATGTTTATTTTTATCGCCCTCACGCTGGGATTTGGCGGCTATAGCCTACAGCACGCAATGGAGTTGCTGCCAATTATCGGCACCGTTGCCAGTACCTGGGCGCTCTTCCGAACCAAAGGATTAACCACGCGCTGCGTTATGTGGTGCTCCACGGCTTGCTGGGTCACGCACAATATTTGGCTGGGATCGATTGGTGGTTCGCTGATTGAAGGAAGTTTTTTGCTGATGAACGGCTTCAATATTATCCGTTTTCGCCGCATGCAGCTGCGCGGTATCGATCCGTTTAAAGTTGAAGGTAAGGCTTAGCGATAGAGGCATGCCAGATCGTTTAAGGGATCGAGATACACGGGTCTAGCACCCCGCGGGGTGCTCCCCCTAAAATCAGGCTTTTAAATAATCGATATTAATCTATCGATAGGTCAAAACCTCCAGCCCAACGAGCGGGCTGGAGATTGCGTAAAACCATTACAGCGCGAGGAAGAAACCAGCAATTGTGGCGCTCATCAGGTTTGATAACGTCCCTGCGGCCACGGCTTTCAGACCGAAGCGAGCGATATCATGACGACGCGTAGGTGCCATGCTTCCCAAACCTCCGAGCAAAATAGCCACCGAAGAGAGATTCGCAAACCCGCACAGTGCAAAGGAGATAATCGCTTTTGTATGGTCGGAGAGAACCTGTAAGCCCGCTGCGGCAACTTCCGCATCCGCTTTGAGATACTCACCAAAGTTCATGTATGCCACGAACTCATTCACGATAATCTTCTGACCAATGAAAGAACCCGCAATCTGGGATTCGCTCCACGGCACACCAATCAGATAAGCAATCGGCGAGAAGACCCAACCTAAGATCAATTCCAGCGAAAGCTGCGGATAATCGAACCAGCCACCGATACCGCCCAGCATACCGTTAACAAGCGCAATCAACGCAATAAACGCCAACAGCATCGCGCCCACGTTCAACGCCAACTGCATACCAGACGCCGCACCCGCAGCCGCGGCATCAATCACGTTAGCCGGGCGATCTTCTTCAGCAATCAGCGCCGCTGCGTCAGTTTTGTCGTGGTTTTTTTCTGTTTCAGGCACAATCAGCTTGGCAAAGAGTAAGCCGCCAGGAGCCGCCATAAATGACGCTGCAATCAGATACTCCAACGGCACGCCCATTTGCGCATAACCCGCCAATACCGAACCCGCCACCGAAGCCAAACCACCGCACATTACGGCAAACAGCTCAGACTGCGTCATGGTGGAAATATATGGGCGAACCACCAGCGGTGCTTCAGTCTGACCCACAAAGATATTTGCGGTTGCAGACAGAGATTCTGTGCGAGAAGTGCCCAACAGTTTCTGTAAACCGCCGCCGAGTAAACGGATAACGATTTGCATGATGCCGAGGTAATACAGCACGGCAATTAATGAAGAGAAGAAAACAATAACGGGCAAAACACGCAGTGCGAATACAAACCCGCCGCCGCCGAAGACTTCAAACATTTTGTCAGACACCAGCCCGCCAAAAATAAACGAAATCCCTTCATTTCCGTAGGCAATCACGTTGGCGACGCCGGAGGACATGGCACCCAACACATCCCGCCCAGTGGGGACATAAAGCACGAACGCGCCGATAACGACCTGAATAAGAAATGCGCCAATCACGGTGCGTAGGTTGATAGCACGACGATTGCTCGAAAGTAGCACGGCAATCAGAATGAGTACCGCCATCCCTACCACGCTCATAATAAGTTGCATGGAATAGTCCCTGTAACGCGTTAGATTTTTTGATTGAGTATCGACGAAAGATTCACATTGCCGATGGCGGCGATTATACCGAGGAGAGAAGATTTATTGGTCAACGCTGTCACAGTTTTATACAACCTGAAGCATCAAAAATCATTAAAATGAGACGCTCATCATATCAATGAAAATAAATAATTCAGCTGCATTTAGAATAGTTAGCAATCAATCTAAAACAGCACGGAAATACCGAATAATCTATCAGTATTTACCAATATGGCCTCAGCAATCACTGCGGGAGATTCAGGTCTGAGTTGGCATAGCGTTTCGAACACCTGACGCACGCGTTCTGGGCGATTGGGCTGTCCTTGGTAACCGGCCAATGGCATATCGGGCGCATCGGTTTCCAGCAGTAATGCGCTTAATGGCAATTGGGCAATCACCTGCCGCGTTTTCTGCGCTCGCTCGTAGGTTATCGTGCCACCAACGCCAATAAAATAGCCTAACTTGATGAAAGCCTGAGCCTGTGAAAGGCTGCCAGAAAAACCGTGTACAACGCCACATCGCGGCACCGCTGCGTTTCTCAGCTCACGAGCCAACTGATCGTGGGAGCGGCGAGAATGCAAGATCACCGGTAAATCATATCGCTTAGCCAGTTTTAGCTGGGCTTTTAGCAGTGAGATTTGTCGCTCAAGCTGTGGATCATCCATAAACAAATCAAGGCCAATCTCACCGATTGCCACCAACTTATTGGGTTTCTGCGCCAATGCTTGCGCTAGAGCATCAATGTCCTGCTCACGATGTTGGGCGATATACAGCGGATGAAGTCCTAACGCGGCGTACAGCATCGAGTAACGGTTCGCTAGCTCAAGCACTTGCTGAAAACGCTGTGCGCTGATGGTTGGAACGATGATGCTACGCACTCCCTGTGCGTAGGCCAGCTCAAGGCTTTCAGTCTCATTACCGCTAAAGGGCGGGAAATCAAAGTGGCAGTGAGTATCGACGAACTGCGCAGCAGCCATAGGATCTGTCACGTCGAACTGTCCTGCGAAGACGGTTTATCTGCTTTTTTTGCAGCACTCGGGTCAATGGTGGTTTGCCGAGCGCTTTTATCCAAGTGCACGCTGTCAGGCAAAATCAAAGACTTCTCTGCCACCATATTGGTTTGCGGCTCCGGCAGGACAATGCCATTTTTAGCCGCCGAGTGCGTTGCCGCCACAATCGGCATTTCAGGAGAAATAGTATCTGACGGCTGTAGTAGGCGACGAGAGAACGCGCGTTTGTCTACATTGGGCTGATCTTCTCGTGGCAATAGCCAATGCCCAACGGTGGCTAAGAAATAGCGACCGCAACGGCGCCCAAGATGATAATCCGCATTTAAGGCAGCAATTTTGCTCCCTAGCGCATGGCTCGCCAGCGGCTTCGGCGGGTAGATTTCAAATACCCTTACCTTTCCCGGCGGCTTCTCAATGAAGCGCTGGATACGACGGTAGCTTTTCTCATGGTACTTCATCATCTTGACCATCTGCTGCAGGCTACTTTCGCCCAGCAGAGCTTCCATTCGACGCATCCATTTGGGCGTGTAGAACATTTGTGACGGCACGGTACGTATCACCACAATGGTATCCGCACCGCGTCGATGAGCCTCGCGCACCGGGATTGCATCGCTAATCCCACCGTCTTGATAACTTACACCGTCTAGCTCAACGCCCCAGCGATAAAACCCTGGGATCGCGCTGCTGGCTTTGATTACATCCAGCCAATTTTTACGCTGAGCGGGGAAATAGGTTGGCGCGAAATCTTCAGTGCGGCTGGCACACATCAGTAATTGGCGGCCATCGACTAAATGTTGTTCCGCATAATCCATCGCTAACGGCAGATCGTTCGCCGTCGCCTCAATCAGCCAATCAAGATCGATTAAGTGCCCGCCACGAACAAAGCGTAACGGATTAAAGAAATCAATAGAGGTGGTGTAGCGCGTGATGACGCGTCGTGCGTAGCCCGGTTGGCCACAGACAAAGGCGGAAAGGTTTTGTGCTCCGGCAGAAGTGCCGAGATAGAGATCGAAGGGGTTAAAGCGCGCACGCAAAAATTCATCCAGCACGCCAGCGGTAAAAATACCACGCTGACCGCCGCCTTCACATACCAGCGCAATTTTACCCGGCTGGTAGGGTTTGTACGCTAGGGGCTCTATATTGCCCAGCGTAATCGGTATTCGGTATCCCAACCATCCATCCTCAATGAGTCGTCACATCCTCCGAGGATACCCTGTCTTGCGCAATTCCGTAATCCTCTTGCAGCAATCCAAGGAGGCAATCATTGTTGCCAGCAAGCCATTCGCCGTCACTGCCAAGCCATTCAGCCAGAGTAGACCTGACTTGACCGCGAATCTGTTTCCACTTACCGACAACAATGTCACCGTTCATATTTACAAACCTTTTGTGCTTTCCATTCAAAATGGATGCGAATTTGGTGTTGATACCCCTATCGCTCATGTCTAATGTCCTAACAATGAGCGCTAAAGGTATCCTTACCTAAGGACGACGACGTCCTGTAAATAGGCTGACCAAGAACAGAATAATACCCACTACAAACACCACTTTAGCTGCCCATGCCGCTGTGCCGGCCAGACCACCAAAACCTAATGCTGCAGCGATCAATGCAATGATTAAAAAGATAATTCCCCAACGAAACATATGCTCTCCTTACCTTGCCTAAAATAAAAATGAAGTGTCGACCAACGACGTTCTTTTCTTTGTTTCTAAAAGGTCTTTGTTTCTCATAGGTAATCACACCGAACGCCCCACGCCGTGGTTCGTTCGGGGAAAGCAGATTACTGTTTTACCGTCAGATCATTTTTAACGCTTTTTACACCTTCCACCGCGCTAGCAACACTTTCAGCACGATCGGATTCAGCTTTGGTTTTCACCGTACCGGAAAGCTGTACCAAACCATTTTCGGTTTCCACTTTCACATTACGTGATGGGACGATGTCATCAGCCAGTAATTTCGCTTTGACTTCGCTAGTGATCGCCGTGTCGCTGGCGTATCCGCTAACGCTGGCCTTAGTGCTATCTTTCACGTGCAGCTTATCGCTCACGGATTTAACGCCTTCAACGCCTTTCGCCAGAGTCACCGCACGTTCTGCCTGATCTTGTGAAGAGACAAAACCGTTCAGGGTAACGACACCTTTGCTGGTATTCACAGAGATATCGTTGCTTTTGATATCTTTGGCATCAACCAGTGCACTTTTAACTTTAGCGGTAATTCCGCTATCGTCCATGTAACCATCAACTTTCTTCATGGAGCTATCGATTTTCGCACCGGTAGAGTCAGCCGCGCTTTGTGCTTTCTGCATTAAGGTTTCTTCTGCCATAGCACTACCGCTAACCAGTACAGAACCTAAAACAATTGCCATCATTGAACGTGCAAACTTGGTATTTTTCATCGATTTCTTCCTTTTGATTTCAGTAACGGCTTAACGCCGTGGGCCGTATTTCTTTCAGCCCTTAATCACATCGTCTCATCGGAGACTCGCTGTGCTAATGCTTAAAAACGTAGCCTATCGTTCACCATCGGCTCAGTAAGAAACAGTTAAAACCAGCAATTAACAAACAAACGATTAACAAATCACGGTATGAAAACATGCCTTGTGAAGCGTTCATCATCTATTATTTAAACTATCAATCGTTAGTCTGCTGATTTAAAATCAATACGTTATGCTTCCCGCTTTACCTTGGTGAAGCACTCGACTGTTAAACTAATCTAATCGAACCGATTAATTCTCGGTGTCATGCGCCACTGGAATAACTATAGCCCAGTAACAAAAAAATGCAGTTTAGATCACAATAACCGGCGTTTTTTTGTGCAAAAAAGCGGCTTATTAAGACGATTCTGCGAATTTTGGGTATAAAAAAACCGCACATGAGTGCGGTTTATCAGCAAATTCAGCAGAAAAATTACACGAACAAAGCGATTAATGCTCGCGAGTTTTGCGGAATTTCACTTCAGGATAGCGTTCGCTAGCCAGATTAAGGTTAACCATCGTTGGCGCAATATAGGCTAAATTATCGCCACCATCCAACGCCAAGTTCAGCTCGTTCTTACGTTTGAACTCTTCGAATTTCTTCACGTCATCGCACTCAACCCAACGAGCGGTTGATACGTTAACGGATTCGTAGATAGCTTCAACGTTATATTCGCTTTTCAGGCGCGCTACCACCACTTCAAACTGCAGCACACCGACCGCCCCCACAATCAGATCGTTGTTGTGAATTGGACGGAACACCTGCACCGCGCCCTCTTCAGACAGCTGAACCAAGCCTTTCAGCAGCTGTTTCTGTTTCAGCGGATCACGCAGACGAATACGGCGGAACAGTTCTGGCGCAAAGTTCGGGATACCGGTGAACTTCATATCTTCACCCTGAGTGAAGGTATCACCAATCTGAATCGTGCCGTGGTTATGCAAGCCGATGATGTCGCCTGCATAGGCTTCTTCAAGGTGTGAGCGGTCACCAGCCATAAAGGTCAGGGCGTCAGAGATCACCACGTCTTTGCCCGTGCGGACCTGACGCAGTTTCATGCTTTTTTCATAACGGCCAGACACCACACGCATAAAGGCTACGCGGTCACGGTGTTTTGGGTCCATGTTGGCCTGAATTTTAAACACAAAACCGGTGAACTTCTCTTCATCAGCGCTAACTACGCGAGTATCGGTCTTGCGTGGCATTGGCGCAGGAGCCCAATCCACCAAGCCATCAAGCATGTGGTCAACACCGAAGTTACCCAGCGCCGTACCAAAGAAGACAGGGGTCAATTCGCCATTAAGGAAATCGTCCTTATCAAACTCAGCGGCAGCGCCTTTCACCAACTCCAGTTCACCACGCAGTTGCTCGGCCAGATCTTCGCCAACGGCAGCATCCAGATCAGGGTTGTCCAAACCTTTAACGATACGGACTTCCTGAATGGTGTGGCCTTTACCTGTTTGATACAGATAGGTTTCGTCTTTATAAAGGTGATAAACACCCTTAAACGATTTACCACAGCCGATTGGCCAAGTGATTGGCGCACATACGATACGCAGCTCGTTTTCGACTTCGTCCAGCAACTCCATCGGATCGCGAATTTCGCGGTCGACTTTGTTCATGAAGGTCAAGATCGGCGTATCACGCAGACGCGTAACTTCCATCAGCTTACGGGTACGATCTTCGACGCCTTTTGCCGCATCGATAACCATCAAGCAGCAGTCAACGGCGGTCAGGGTACGATAGGTATCTTCAGAGAAGTCTTCGTGCCCTGGGGTATCGAGCAGGTTTACCAAGCAATCGTGGTAAGGGAACTGCATCACCGAGGTGGTAATCGAAATACCACGTTGTTTTTCCATCTCCATCCAGTCAGATTTAGCATGCTGGTTGGAGCCGCGCCCTTTTACCGTACCCGCGGTCTGAATAGCCTGTCCGAATAACAGAACTTTTTCAGTGATCGTGGTTTTACCGGCATCGGGGTGAGAAATAATTGCGAAAGTGCGGCGTTTAGCCACTTCGCGAGCGTATTCACTAGGAGACATGTTTTTACGTTCTATCGTTAGCCACCCTGCGCCAACGCCCGTAATTCAGGCGATTTATTGTTACGCAAAGCGGGAATAAAAAGGGTATAGCGGGCTATTTTCCCTGATTTAGTCAGGTTAGACAACGCGCAATAATGTAATTATCTAAGGAAAGGTCGTCAGCCCAATGGTAGCGCCATAATACGGGCGTCTTCGCGACCATCGGCGGTTGGATAATAATTGCGGCGTATTGAAACTTCGTTAAAGCCTAGCGACTCATAAAGCGCGATCGCTGGGCGGTTCGAGTCTCGTACCTCTAGCCACAATGTCACGATGCCTTTTTCCTCAAGGCCTGCAATCAACGCATCCAGCAATTCGCGGCCAAGGCCCTGACGTTGGTGTGAGGGAGCAACGGCAATATTGAAAAGCGTGGCTTCATCAAGCACCACCTGCGTAATCGCAAAAGCGGCGAGTTTTCCGTCGCACTCTAATTTTAGATTGTAATAACGCTCCCCATGATTGCTGAGGAACGTTTTTTCCGTCCACGGAAACGCGTGGCTGGCACATTCGATGTCAAAAGCCGCTTTAAAATCAGCCTCGGTGAGAGGTGAGATCTCACCCTTTAGGGAAGAAATGTTGTTCATCATGACAAATTTGCTGCCATAGCGCGCGTTTGGCGCTTGAGTTATGGTAAAGCGCACTAAGCGCCGGAGAATGCAGCGTGGCGCTTGCGCGTTCGGTAGCCGGAGGATCGCCTAGCCACCAAACATAATATTCCGCACCATCATTAAGCATGGCGTACTGTTCTGGCGTGAGAATAACCGCCTGATCCGGTGTGAGCATTAATGCCTTGAGAACGTCACACAACAAAACGTCATCGGGAGAAATCGGCTCCGCGGAAACAATTAATAAGCGGGTCGAGCTAGGTACACTCACCGCAATCTCGCCATGCAGCGCCGTTGGACGCCGCAGCACCCACTGAGTAATACCAAGCTGCTGTAAAAGAAGGTCGCGTCGGGTGGCCATACTGTCCTGCTAAAGTGTCAAAATGACGTTAAAGAAACGATATTGCCGCGTATTCTAGCAAAGCTAGCGAACCCGCGTCATTAAAGCTCAATCGCCTTGTTGCACGAAGCGGCGCGGTGTTGGCTGCAACTCCACGTAGTTTGGGTATATACTGCGCGGCTAGTTAACCTAAGGAAACACGTTTAATGTCATTATTTACCCCTGCCAGCGAAGTCATTCTGCGCCACAGCGAGGAATTCGAACCACGCCGAGTCCTCTTTGCAGGCGATTTACAAGATACCCTGCCAGCACAGTTTGAAGCGGCAGAGGTTCGTGTTCACACCAATCAGTATCATCATTGGCAGCAGTTGAGCCGCACGATGGCAGAGCGCTGCCAGTTTGGGCTGACGGCTGATGCAGAGCTGGTTGCTGGCTGCGATACCCTGATTTATTACTGGCCCAAGAGCAAGCAAGAAGCGCAGTTCCAGCTGCAAAACCTGTTCTCTTTGCTGCCAGTAGGCACTGAATTGTTTATCGTCGGTGAAAACCGCGCAGGCGTGCGTAGCGCCGAAGGTGTCATCGAAGCGTTTGGCCCGCTGAATAAAATCGACAGCGCACGCCGCTGTGGTTTGTATCACGGTCGTTTAGAAAAACAGAGCGATTTCAAACTCGAAGACTGGTGGGAAAACTACCAGACGGGCAGCCTGACTATCGCTACCTTGCCGGGTGTATTTAGCCGCGATGGGCTGGATGTCGGCAGTCATCTGCTGCTGTCATCGCTTGAACCACACATGAAAGGTAAAGTTCTAGACGTCGGCTGTGGCGCAGGCGTGCTGTCTGCCGCAATGGCAAAAATGTCACCAAAAATTAAGCTGACACTCAGCGATGTCAGCGCTGCTGCGCTTGAATCTAGCCGTGCAACGCTTGCGGCTAACGATATTCAGGGCGAAGTGATTGCCAGCAATGTCTATTCCGACATTACCGGACGCTTTGACATGATCATCTCGAACCCACCGTTCCATGACGGCATGCAAACCAGCTTAACCGCTGCAGAAACGCTGATCCGCGGCGCGGCTAAACAGCTGCAAATTGGTGGTGAACTGCGTATCGTGGCTAACGCCTTCCTGCCTTATCCGCAGCTGTTGGACGATGTTTTTGGCGCTCACGAAGTGCTGGCACAGACCGGTCGTTTCAAAGTGTATTCGGCGCGCTTAGGCCGTGCTGCAATGGCCAAGAAAAAACGTTAATTTCTGCTTTTAGCTGGTAAACCTCGGTTTACCAGCGCCCCACCTGCTTTTCTGCATGCCGTGTTATTGATCACGATAATTCATTGTCCTATCGTGATTTACAAAATAAATGCCCACATTTTCAGCAAACGCGCATCAAACAAGCATTGATGGGGAAATAAGTGTTGACGTAACCGCGAAAATCTCTAGAATTCGCCTCCGTG